>NZ_JBHXTL010000020.1:14050-44225 GCF_042677365.1 Kitasatospora sp. NPDC127116 | reverse complement strand
TGGCCGGCGGTGGGGGCCGCGGGGGGTGGGGTGGCGGGGGGGGGGGTGGGGGGGGGGGCGCGCCCCGCGGGCCCCCCCCCCCCCGGCCGGCGCCCCCCCCCCCCCCCCCCACGGCCGGGATCAGGCGTCGATGCGGGAGCGGTCCAGGGTGGCCGCCGAGTCCACGATGAACTCCTTGCGGGGGGCGACGTCGTTGCCCATCAGCAGGTCGAAGATCCTCTCGGCCTGCTCCAGGTCGCCCAGGTTGATCCGGCGCAGCGTGCGGTGGCGCGGGTCCATGGTGGTCTCGGCCAGCTGGTCGGCGTCCATCTCGCCCAGGCCCTTGTAGCGCTGCACCGGCTCCTTCCAGCGCTGGTTCTTGCGCTGGAACTCCAGCAGCGTGGAGCGCAGTTCGGCGTCGGAGTAGGTGTAGTGGTACTTCTCCTGGCCGCGCTTGGGGCTGGTGAGCTCGATCCGGTGCAGCGGCGGCACGGCGGCGAAGACCCGGCCCTGCTCGACCATCGGCCGCATGTAGCGGTGGAAGAGGGTGAGCAGCAGGGTGCGGATGTGCGAACCGTCGACGTCGGCGTCGGCCATGAAGATGACCCGGCCGTAGCGGGCCTGGTCGATGTCGAAGGTGCGGCCCGAGCCGGCCCCTATCACCTGGATGATCGCGGCGCACTCGGCGTTCTTGAGCATGTCGCTCACCGAGGCCTTCTGCACGTTGAGGATCTTGCCGCGGATCGGCAGCAGCGCCTGGAACTCGGAGTTGCGGGCGAGCTTGGCGGTGCCGAGCGCGGAGTCCCCCTCGACGATGAACAGTTCGCTGCGGTCGACGTCGTCGCTGCGGCAGTCGGCCAGCTTGGCGGGCAGCGAGCTGGTCTCCAACGCGGTCTTGCGGCGCTGGGCCTCCTTGTGCTGCCGGGCGGCGACCCGGGTGCGGGCGGCCGCGACGACCTTGTCGAGCACGGCCCGGGCCTGGAGCTTCTGGTCCTTCTTGGCCGAGGTCAGGAAGGCCTTGAGCTCCTTGGCGACGACGGCCGCGACGATCCGGTTGGCCGCCGAGGTGCCGAGCACCTCCTTGGTCTGGCCCTCGAACTGCGGCTCGGCGAGCCGGACGGTGACCACCGCGGTGAGGCCCTCGGTGGCGTCGTCCTTGGTGATGTCGTCCTCGGCGACCCGCAGCAGCTTGCCCGCGCGCAGCGCCTCGTTGACCGTCTTGGCCAGCGAGCGCTCGAACCCGGTGACGTGGGTGCCGCCCTTGGGGGTGGCGATGATGTTGACGAAGGAGCGCAGCGTGGTGTCGTAGCCGGTCCCCCAGCGCAGCGCGATGTCCACACCGAGGTGCCGGGTGACCTCGGTGGGGGTCATGTGCCCGAGGTCGTCCAGGACCGGCACGGTCTCCTTGAAGGTGCCCTCGCCGTGCAGCCGCACCACGTCGCAGACCGGCTTGTCGGGGGCCAGGAACTCGCAGAACTCGGCGATGCCGCCGTCGAAGCGGAAGGTGCTCTCCTCGACCTTCTCGCTCTCGGTGAGCCGCTCGTCACGCACCACGATGGTGAGGCCGGGGACCAGGAAGGCGGTCTGCCGGGCGCGGCTGTGCAGGTTCTCCAGGGAGAGCTTGGCGTCCTTGAGGAAGATCTGCCGGTCGGCCCAGTAGCGGATCCGGGTGCCGGTGCGGGTCTTCGGCACCTTGCGGGCCCTGGTCAGGCCGTTGCCGGGCTCGAAGGGCGCGTCCGGGCTGGCCTCGGTGAAGAGGCCGGGGGTGCCGCGGCGGAAGCTGATCGCGTGGGTGTGCCCGCCGCGGTCGACCTCGACGTCGAGGCGGGCGGAGAGCGCGTTGACGACCGAGGCGCCGACGCCGTGCAGACCGCCGGAGGCCGCGTAGGAGCCGCCGCCGAACTTGCCGCCGGCGTGCAGCTTGGTCATCACGACCTCGACGCCGGACAGCCCGGTCTTGGGTTCGACGTCGACCGGGATGCCGCGCCCGTTGTCCCGGACCTCGACCGAGGAGTCGGGGTGCAGCACGACGTCGATGCGGTCGCAGTAGCCGCCGAGCGCCTCGTCGACGGAGTTGTCGATGATCTCCCAGAGGCAGTGCATCAGGCCGCGGCTGTCGGTCGAGCCGATGTACATGCCGGGGCGCTTGCGGACCGCCTCCAGGCCCTCCAGGACGAGCAGGTGCCGCGCGGTGTAGTTGGAACCGTCGTCGCCGGCCAGCAGCGCGGACGGCACGGTCGTTTCGGCACTCACGCGGCACTCTCCTCGGTGAAGTTCTGTCTCATCGGTCACATCCGGACGCATCCGGACCAAACGCCAGTGCAGCACGCCGCACCGACACCCGTCGCCCTGCGTGCCCGAGCCCCTGCGCCGGGTGCACAGCACGACGGGCCGGCCCCGCGCAGCTTGTACGCGCTGCGCGAACAAGCACCGCACCCGGGTACGGACCCCGGGGGCGCCATCTCCTCCCGGTACCACCGGTCCTGGCGGATCGTGGGACCCGGCACAGGCTCCGGAACTGCCGTTATGCAGGCTACCGGGGCCCGGGGCGGGGCTTATGCTCCAACCCGGCAGAGGATTATGCTACGCGGACCTCGTACCCGATCCCGATCGGGCGTTCGAGCGACGGGCGGATCCCGGGAATCGGCACGCATGAACCACCGACGCCCGGGGCACGTCCTCATCAACACAGCAGAATCCTCAGAGAAGAAAAGCCACGAGCGGGAACGTTTTCGGCCTGGTTGGATGTTGACCCTGGTACGACAGCTCGTCGAGCTAGAGAAGAGGCGACGTGACTACTGTTCTGACCCCTGCGAGCCCGCTGACCGCGGCTGACCGCTGCGACCGCTGCGGCGCCCAGGCCTACCTGCGCGTCGTACTCGCCAGCGGCGGAGAGCTGCTCTTCTGCGCCCACCACGGCCGGAAGTTCGAGCCCGAGCTCAAGAAGATCGCCGTGGAGATACAGGACGAGAGCGGCCGTCTCACCACGACCACCGCCACGGCGACCGAAGACGAGCGCTGATCCCGGGCGCCAAAACCAGCAGCCGGCGTCGAGCTGTGTCCGGTCGTGCACCGCGCGCGACCGGTGGGCCGGGCGGCTGACCCCCTCGGGGGCCGGCCGCCCGGCTCTGCTGTACCCCCGGGCACCCTCCCGGGTCCGGTGACGGTCCGGCCACGACTGCCGACGCCGCGTCAGAACCCGGCGTCAGCACGTGACCGGGCGCACACCCACCGCGACGTCCGCTTCACCGGACACACCGCGTCCGCGGACGTTCACAGGACCGAGCGCACCGCGTCGGCGACCGAGGACACCCTGGTGTAGACGCCCGGGTGGGCCGCCTCGGCGCAGCCGGTCCCCCAGGACACCAGGCCCACCAGCCGGCCCTCGACGATCATCGGGCCGCCGCTGTCGCCCTGGCAGGCGTCCTTGCCGCCCCGCTCCTCGCCCGCGCAGACCATGCCGCGGGCGTCGAACCTTCCGTCCTGCCCGCCCGGGTACGCCTGCGCACAGGCCCCGTCCGGCACGATCGGCACGGACACCCCGCGCAGCGTGGGCGAGTAGTCGCCCCGCCCGGTGGTGTCGCCCCAGCCGTACACCTGCGCCGTGGTCCCGGCCAGGTACGGCACCGTCTCGCCCTGGCCGACCAGCTCGACCACCGGCCGGGCGCCCTGGGACTCGGCCAGGGTGATCACCGCGACGTCGTTCATGTTCGCGTCGAAGGAGTAGTCGGGGTGGATCCAGACCGACCGCGCCGCAATCTCGCGGCCGGTCGTGCCGCGCATGTCGTCCCGGCCGACGATCACCTTGAGGCCCGGCCGCTCCACCCGGCCCTTGCCCTCGTCGTAGAAGCAGTGCGCGGCCGTGACCACCTTGGTCGGGGTGACCAGCGCTCCCCCGCAGAACTGGCCGGAACGGCCGCTGCCGAACTGCTGGCGGCTGGACAGCGCCACGATCCACGGGTGGTCCCCGGTGCTCGCCGCCGTACCGCCGACCACCCGGCGCTGGGCCTCGGCCGGCGCCGCGCCGCCGAGGGCGACCAGCGGGACGGGCACGGCGGCCAGCAGCGCCAGCACGGCGGCCCTGCGGCGGCGGCCCGCCCGGCCGACGGCCGGATCGACCGGATCGGCGAGGTCTGCCGGAAACGGGATGGGCGTCGGCAGGTCAGTGCGGTCCGGCTCGGTCGGCACCGTGACTCCAGGAGGCTCGGAAGCAGGCAACCGGCACAGCGTAGGTGACCGGCTGCACCGTGCGACCGCTTCCCGCCGCGCCGCCACCCGGACGAGCGACAACCACCACCCGGACGCTGACACGCCCGGGCCCGGACAGCCGCGAAGGCCCGGAGCCGTGCGGCTCCGGGCCTTCGCGTGGAACGACTGCCGTCGATCAGTCCAGGTAGTCGCGCAGCACCTGGGAGCGCGACGGGTGGCGCAGCTTCGACATGGTCTTCGACTCGATCTGGCGGATGCGCTCACGGGTGACCCCGTACACCTTGCCGATCTCGTCCAGCGTCTTCGGCTGGCCGTCGGTCAGGCCGAAGCGCATCGAGACCACGCCCGCCTCGCGCTCGGACAGGGTGTCCAGCACCGAGTGCAGCTGCTCCTGGAGCAGGGTGAAGGAGACCGCGTCGGCCGGGACGACCGCCTCGGAGTCCTCGATCAGGTCACCGAACTCGCTGTCGCCGTCCTCGCCCAGCGGGGTGTGCAGCGAGATCGGCTCGCGGCCGTACTTCTGGACCTCGATGACCTTCTCGGGGGTCATGTCGAGTTCCTTGGCCAGCTCCTCCGGGGTGGGCTCGCGGCCCAGGTCCTGGAGCATCTGGCGCTGGACGCGGGCCAGCTTGTTGATGACCTCGACCATGTGCACCGGGATGCGGATGGTGCGGGCCTGGTCGGCCATGGCGCGGGTGATCGCCTGGCGGATCCACCAGGTGGCGTAGGTCGAGAACTTGTAGCCCTTGGTGTAGTCGAACTTCTCGACCGCACGGATCAGACCGAGGTTGCCCTCCTGGATCAGGTCCAGGAAGAGCATGCCGCGACCGGTGTAGCGCTTGGCCAGCGAGACCACCAGACGGAGGTTGGCCTCCAGCAGGTGGTTCTTGGCCCGGCGGCCGTCCTCGGCGATGATCTCCAGCTCGCGCTTGAGCTTCGGGGCGAGCTTGTCGGCGGCCGAGAGCTTGTCCTCGGCGAACAGACCGGCCTCGATGCGCTTGGCGAGCTCGACCTCCTGCTCGGCGTTGAGCAGCGGGACCTTGCCGATCTGCTTCAGGTAGTCCTTGACCGGGTCGGCGGTGGCGCCGGCGACGGCGACCTGCTGGGCCGGCGCGTCGTCCTCGTCGTCGTCGGAGAGGACGAAGCCCTCCGACTCCTCCTCCGGACCGGTGCCCTCGGCCTCGGTCTTGTCACCGGGCAGCGCGACGTCCTCGAGCAGCTCCTCCTCGCCGAGCAGCTCCTCGTCGCCCTTGGCGGTCTTGCCGGCGGCGGTCTTCTTGGCGGCGGTCTTCTTGGCCGGCGCGGCGGTCTTCTTGGCGGCGGCCTTCTTGGCCGGCGCGGCCTTCTTGGCAGGAGCCGCCTTCACCCCGGCGACGACGCCGGTCGTCTCCTCGACGGTGATCTCGGCGGAGACGGTGGGAGCCGTGGCCGCGGCGGCGACGACGGCCGGAGCCGCGACGGGAGCGCCGGGGGCGATCCGCACGGGCGGCTTGGTCGGGGCCGACGGGGTCCGGGTGGTGACAGCCTTGGTGGCGGTGCGCTTGGTGGGGCTCTTGGCAGCAACGCTCTTGCGCTTGGCGCCGGCCGGTTCGGCCGCGCTGACCATGAGGTCCACGCCCTCCTCAATCAGCACCTGATTGAGGCTGCGCATGACGTTCTTCCACTTGGTGACCGGGATCTGGTCCGCCTCGAACGCCTGGCGCACGTCGTCACCGGCGATCTGCCCCTGGGCCTTGCCCCGCTCGATGAGAGCCAGCAGAGCCGCGGACTCGGCGATCTCGGGGGGAAGCGAACGGGATGTGCTGGCCGACACGAACAACCTCTCGGACGATGAGTGGATCTCGAACCCGTACCGGCCGCCCGAGCGGGCGGGGAAGGAGATCGCGCGTCGGACGCGCGGTGTCGATTCCGACCGACTCGGGCTTGAGGACTGGGTTTGCAGGACGGCAGCAGCGCCGCGGACCAACACAGCATTCTGACATGTTGGAGTATTCCGGAGCTGCTTCCGCTCAGGACACATCGCTGCTACTCGTCAAGTGTTACGCATGGCCTTCGTGTCGCGGGTCACACCATCCGGCGCCCGCAACCCGGAGCCGCTTCCATCATCGCGCACTCGCCGGTGAAACTATTGTCATGGACAAGCCCGACGTGGGCCCGCTTTCGCCGTCCGTTTTCGCCGCCCGCATTCGCCGGGCCGCTCCCACCGGGCCGCTCCCGGCGGTTCGCCCCCCTGGGGACGCCGCCCCCTCGGGCCACGCGGCCCCCGCCGGCTCCGCCCGGTGGGACGGCGGCATGCGGAAGCCCCCCGGCTGCGCCGCGCGGTGCGGCCGGAGGGCCCGGGCGGAGCGGGCCGCCGCCGTCCGGCGCCTCCGCTCGTGGAAAACAGCCCGTTCAGTGCTCCCTGGGCGCGGGAACGGACGGCTCGATCTCGGGATGGACGGTGAGCAGCGCCCGCATCGCGACCTCGCCCGCGGCGCCGTCGCCGGCACCCAGCGCCTCCACCAGCCGGGCGTGCAGGCTGACCGAGGACTCGGTGGGGCGCTCGCAGGAGATCGCCGGACCGCCCGAGACCTGCAGCGCGCAGGCGACGATCCCGGACAGGTGCTCCAGCATCCGGTTGCCCGCCATCTGGAGGACCAGGCCGTGCAGCTCGGCGTCGGCCCGGGTGTAGGTCGAGAGGTCGGCCTGGGAGGCGGCGTGGCTCATGATCTCGACCAGCTCGACCAGGCGCTGCTGGACATCCTCCCGGCCGTGGCCGGAGGCGAGCCGGGCGGCCAGCGGCTCGATCGCCCAGCGGAGCTCGAACAGCTCCCGGCGCTGCTCGTCCCGCTGCGGCCCGAAGGCGCGCCACTCGATGATGTCCGGGTCCAGCAGGTTCCAGTCGCCGACCGGACGGACCCGGGTGCCGACGTTCGGCCGGGCGCTGACCAGGCCCTTGGCCTCCAGCACGCGCAGCGACTCGCGGACGACGGTGCGGGAGACCTCGAACCGCTGGCCGATCTCCTCGGGCACCAGCGGGCGGTCGGCACCGAGGTCGCCGGAGACGATCATCTGGCCGAGCTGCTGGACCAGCTGGCCGTGCAGACCGCGGCCCCGGCTGCTGGTGGTCTTGCGGCCGACCCGGGCGATGTCCGACTCGGCGCCCTCCCAGCGGGGCACCGGCGGGGTCGGCCGGTCGGCGTACGAGAAGCGGTCCAGGTCGCCGGGACCGTGGATGGGCCCATCGGCGGAACGGGCGGGGGTCATGGTGGGGTGCGCAAGGGTACTCACGCCTCCTTTGTCGGCGATCGGCAGGCGTGGCTTGAGAATTCTCGTGAAAAGCACACGAAAGGGTGATCGACCGTGACTGGATAATTGACTTCTTATCAGGAAGAACCGCGCATTACGGTCACTGCTGGTCGATCTTGGAAGTCCCGGGCAGGACCGCACCCGTGACGCGGCCTCGGGCCCGGGCGGGCGGCCCCGTGCGACGCGGCGCTACAGGGCGCGGCGGCGGGCCTGGGCCAGCAGGGCGGCCAGCAGCAGGAGCGCCGCAGGGGTCGCGACCGCGGCGAGCAGCGCCGGATCGGTCAGCGCCGCGCTCCCGGCCACCGCCTCGTGCGCACCGCCGTACACCCAGCCGTAGGCCCACTCGATCCCGGACTGGAACGGCAGCAGTTCGGTCGCCCGGGTCGGCCACGGCCTGCCGGTGCGGCGAAGCAGCAGGGCGACGCCGGACTCCAGCAGCGGCGGCAGCGCGCACAGCAGCAGCACCCCGGCCGCGGCACTGCGGGTCAGCGAGGCGGCCAGCACCCCGGTCCAGCCCGCCACCACGGTGAGCAGGACGAAGGCCAGTAGGGCGGCGGGCACCCCGTGGCCGGCCACCAGCCCGAGCGGGGCGCCCACACCCGGCAGGTCGGACAACCCGGGCACCCCCGCACCGGTCAGCGCCTCGAAGGCCCGGTCCGACAGTGCGGACGGGTCCGCCCAGGCCGCCACCGTGACGCCGTCCGGCAGCGCGAGGTGCACGGCCGCCGTGTCGAACAGCAGGGTGGCCAGCGCCAGCAGCGCCGCCACCGGGCCGATCACCACCAGCTTGGCCAGCAGCAGCCGCACCCTGCGCGGGTACGACACCTGCGAGGCCACCAGCCCCGGGTGGCGCACCTCGTGCCCGTACGAGAGCGCGCCCAGCACCCCGGCGCCGAGCGCCGCGAAGGGCAGCGGGATCAGCGGGACGGCGGCGGTCAGCAGCCGCACCCCCGCCGGGGCCGTCAGCGGGCCGTCCGGGGCCTGGCTCGCCAGGACGGCGGCCACCCCGGCGTCGCCGAGCAGTACGGCGGCGAGCAGCAGCCAGGTGGAACGCAGGCCGCGCAGGCGGCGCAGCTCGTAGGCCAGGACACGCACGGTTCACTCGCTCCGGTGGTCGTCGGGGATGGCGGGGGCTGCAGAGGTCCCCGGGGCGGCCGGGGTAGCCGGGGTGCCCGGGGTGGCCGGAGTGGCCGGGGTGCCCGGGGTGGCCGGGGTGCCCGGGGTGGCCGGGGCGGCTCGCCTGACGGGGCTCTGGGCGGCGGCGCCCCGGACGGCGGAGGCTCGGACGGCGGTCGCGCCCGAGACGGGGCGCCGGAGGCGCACGGTGTCGTCGGTGAGCAGGTCGTCGGCGCTGGCCCGGCGGCCGAGGGGCCGGACCCGGGCGGGCTCCAGCGGCGGGGCCGGGTCGTCGCGGAAGAGCCGGTCGACGGCCACCGTGGGCGCGGGTTCGTCCATGGCGTCGACCCCCGTCCGCACGGACGGCCCGGAGCGACGGCCCGGCGGCTCGGGTCGGCGGCCGGCCGAGCCGAGGACGGGGAGCGCGGCGGCCGGGAGGGCGGCGGCGACGGCCACGGCGGGCAGGGCGCGGGCGGGCAGGGAACCATCCTGCCGGGGGCGGCGGGGAGCCCCGCACTTCGGGACGGCGGCGCCTCCCGGCGCGGCGGCGGTGGCCGGTTCGGCCGGGGTCAGGGGCGGGGGCAGGGGCGGGGCCGTCGCGGGCTCGGCCGGGGACCTCACGGCCTCGCCCGGAACGGGCTCGGCGGCCGGCTCGGGGACCCGCCGGGCGGCCGGCTTCGGACCCGCCTCCCGGGCCGGTTCCCGGTTCGGCCGCCGGCCAGGCTCCTGGCTCGGACCGGTCTCGGGTTCCGGGTGGAGGCGGAGCTCGCCGGAGCGGCCCGAGCCGACCGGAAGGACGACCCGCGGCGCCGGCTGCTCGACCACCCGGTCGGCCAGCTCGTGCAGCAGGATCCCGTGGCGGTAGGCGAGTTCGCCGATCTCGGTGCGGTCGATCCCGGCCACCGCGAGACCGACGCTGCCGTCCCGGCGGACGTCCGCGCCCTGGCTGACCAGCAGATCGGCCAGTCGCGCCATCTGCGGCCCCCGGACGGCCACTTCGGGACTGAGCCTGGTCTGCCGGAACTCCGCGACGGGCTGGTCGGCCACCAGCCGGCCGCGGTCCAGGGTGACCACCCGGTCCGCGAGCTGCGAGGCCTCCTGCGGGCTGCGGGTGGTCACCAGGACCGTTCCGCCGGCGGCGCCGAAGGAGCGCAGGAAGGAGTGGAACCACTCGACGTTGCGCGGTGACAGGCCGTCGGCGGGCCCGTCCAGCAGCAGCGCGCCGGGGTCGCCGAGCAGGGCGGCGGCCAGCGCCAGCCGGCGGTGCATGCCGGGCGAGAAGGTGCGCAACCGCTGCCCGGCGACCGCGGCCAGCCTGGTCTGCTCCAGCAGTTCGTCGGCCCGGCGGGCCGGGACGCCGACGGCAGCGGCGAGCATCCGCAGGTGGCTGCGCGCCTTGCGGCCCGGGTGACCGGCCACTGCGGACTCCCCGGCGCCGGGCATCATCACCCCGACCACGCGTTCGGGGTGGCGCAGTCGGCGGTACGGGCGGTCGCCGAAGAACGTGACGCCCTGGCCCCGTTCGAGTTCGAGCATCAGCCGCAGCGCGGTGGACTTGCCCGCCCCCTCGGCGCCGAGCAGCGCGGTCACCGTGCCGGGCCGGGCGTCGAAGGTCAGATCGAGTACCGCGGGCGGAGCGCCCTTGCGATAGACCTTGGTCAGTCCGGTGATCTGGATCATCGCTGGCTGCTCCCATGCCCTCGGCCGACCTGCTCGACGCGGAGCGCCCCTGAGGGGCGGGCATGCACCCGCGCGGCTCCGCGCCAGCACATTAGGGGGCGACGGCGGCTATTCCGGGCATTGCGGGAACGGCACGGGCCCGCCGACTGCCCACCTCACCCGATCAGGGGAAAATCCGATCCTGCGATTCACGGGGGACCGGTCCGTTCCGGACCCGGGCCGCTCCGGACCCGGGCCGCTCCGGCCGGCTCCGGGAGCGCTGACGGCTCCGGGGCTTCGGGAGCTTCACCGGCATCGGTGGCCCCGGGGGCTCAGGCCGGGCGCAGCGCCGTGCCCGAGGACGGGGACGGGGCGCGGCCGCTAGCGGGGAGGCCAGGGCGGGGGTGGGAGCTGCTCGCCGCCGCAGACCGCGTGGAACTCGTCGACGGCGGCCTGGCCCTCCACCGTGATCTCGCCCAGTCGCTCCCGCTCGGCGGCCAGCCGTTCCTCCACGGCGGCGACCGCCTCGGGCGCCGCCTGCTCGACCTGCAGTGCGGCCAGTTCCTTCTCCGTGGCGGTGGTGGTCTCGTCGAGGCTCCGGTAGTCCGCCGCCAGCCCCTCGATGAGGGTTCGCTGGTTGGCGCAGTCCTCGATGGCCATCGCGGGGCTCCCTGGGCCGGAAGGCCTCCGGCCCGGCGGCCGGAGCGTCCACCGACACTCTGCGCCGCCGGCCCCGCGTTCGCAGCCAGGCCAGGCCATTCGGCTGCCTCGGGGCCGCGCACCGCGACAGGGCTGGCCGAGCGGGATCGGGACGGGGCGGGCACGGACGGGCCGGGTACGGGTCCGGCGGCGCTCAGGACTCCGGGCGGAGCATGGGCGGGTTGAGGACGGTCGCCCCGCCGGCGGTGAACAGCTGGGCCGGACGGCCGCCCTGACGCGTCGTCGTGCCGCCCGAGGGCAGCAGGAAGCCGGGGGTGCCGGTGACCTTGCGGTGGAAGTTCCGCGGGTCCAGCACCACGCCCCAGACCGCCTCGTAGACCCGGCGCAGCTCGCCGACGGTGAACTCGGTCGGGCAGAAGGCGGTGGCGAGGGAGGAGTATTCGATCTTGGAGCGGGCGCGTTCCACACCGTCGGCGAGGATCAGGCCGTGGTCGAAGGCGAGCGGGACGCCGTCGGCCGGGTTCTCGCCGAGGAGTTCGCCGACCGGGGCCCAGCGGGCGCTGCTGGCGTCGCCGCCGGCCCGGGGCGTGGGCAGATCGGGGGCCAGCACCAGGTAGGCGACGCTGACCACGCGCATCCGGGGGTCGCGCTGCGGGTGGCCGTAGGTGGCGAGCTGCTCCAGGTGGGCACCGGCCGCGCCGGGGCCGACAGCGTCGTGGCCGGGGGCGGTGTGCGCGCGCAGGCCGGTCTCCTCGGCCAGCTCGCGGGAGGCGGCCTCGGCCAGGCCCTCGTCCGGGCGGACGAAGCCGCCGGGCAGCGCCCAGTACCCCTGGAACGGCGGCTCGCCTCGTCTGACCAGCAGGGCACAGAGCGAGTGGTCGCGCACCGTCAGCACCACGAGGTCAACCGTGACAGCGAACGGGGGAAAGGCCGACGGATCGTAACGCGACATGGCGACGATCATAGTCGTCTCTCTGACGATAAGCACAGGCCCGTGCGGGGACCGCGCAGGGCCGGGGCCCCGCACGGGCCCCGTGCGGTTCGCACCCGTCCAGCGCGGGACCGGGAACGGGCAGGCGCGGCGCCGGTGACCCGGTGTCACCGTCGCGGGGGCACGAGCCCCCGCGGCGGCTCAGCGGGCGACGAGTTGCAGGTCCGTGGACGCCTCCTCCACCATCGCCACGCCGATCCGGCTCACCCGGACGGAGAACGGCTCGCCCGCCACCCGCAGGCCGGTCAGCTCCAGCTCGCCGAGCGGTGCGGTGCTGGCCGGGCGGACCAGCACCCGGCCGCCCGGGACGTCGGGCCGGACCCCGGCGAGGGCGAATACCGCGTGCGCGCCGGCGGCCGCGGAGACCGCTGCCGGGCGACAGGCGGCCGGGTGCGGCACCGGCGGGCAGCCCGGGGTGCGCTGCTCCCCCGCGTACATCTCCGGCAGCCGCCCCTCGAAGTGGGCGCTCGCGGCGAGCAGGCCCTCCAGCAGGGTGCCGGCCTCGTTCTCGTGACCGGCCTCGGCCAGTCCGGCGATCGCCAGGGCCGTCTCGTGGACCCGCACCGCACCGCCGCGGTGACCCAGCGGGTTGAACCGGGGGGACTTGGCGCTCAGCGTGCGCAGGCCCCAGCCGCTGTCCAGCTCCGGCGCGACCAGGCGCTGGGCGAGCAGCCGGGTCTGCTCGCGGTCCAGCAGGCTCTCGTACCGGCCACCGTCGACGGCGAGCCCGGTGTCCAGCAGGTGCACCAGGGAGGAGGCGACGGCGGGCAGCGGCTGGCCGCCCGGGGCCAGCCCGGCCGCGGGACGGCCACCGGACAGGTCGTCGATCCAGAACCGCTCGCGGAAGCGCCCGCGCAGCGCGGCGGCCCAGCCGCGCCAGTCCTCGGCGCCCGGCCTGCCGAAGGCCTCCAGCAGCTCGGCCCCGTGCAGGGCGGCGCGGTGGGCCTGCGCCTGGACCTCGGCGCGGGCGGCGACCGGGTGGGCGGAGCGCTCCTCCAGCGGGCGGCTCAGGTCGGTGACGAAGCCGTCGACCAGGCCCTCGCGCAGGGCGGCCAGGGCCCGCTCGGCGGCCGGGAGCAGCTCGGCGACCTCCGCCGGGGGCAGGCCCCAGCGCCAGGCCTCGGTCAGCACGGTGACGAACAGCAGGGTGGCCTCGGTGGCGGTGCAGGTGGGCGGCAGCTCGGGACCGCCGTGGCGCAGGGCGCCGGGCAGCAGGCCCTCGGTGCGGCCCGGGGCGGGGGCGAGCTGCTGACGGCGGGCCAGCGCCCGGAGGGTGCCGGCCGCCAGCCGGGTGCCGAGCGGCAGGGTCAGCCGGGCGGCCCAGAGCGCGTCGGCCGGGGCGAGGCCGAAGCGCCAGGGCGCGCCGGAGGCCGGGTAGAGGTCGGTCGGGCGGTCCGGGTCGGCGAACAGCAGCCCGCCGAGGGCGTCCAGCGAGCGGGAGACCAGCGGAGCCGCCCGGCCGTCGTCGCTGCGGACCTCCGGCTCGGACCAGGGCAGCGGGGCTCCAGTGCCGCGGCCGCCCGGCGGGCGCGGGCCGCCGACGGCGCTCTCCAGCTCGGTGTGCAGCTCGACCGACCAGCGGGCGCCGGGCTGGATCTCCAGGTCCCAACGCAGCACGCCGGCGCCGGCCAGGACGGCGTGCGGGGAGGGCTGGGCGCTGACCACGGCGCTGTGCACCGGCCCCGTCCAGCGCAGCCCGGCGGACTGCACCTGGCCCGGCAGGTCGGGCTGGCGGTGCCCGGCGGCGATCTCGGCGACCGGGCCGAGGTCGGTGCCGAGGGCTATCTCCAGGGGCAGCCGGGCGGGCCGCGGACCGGTGTTGCGCACGACCACCGTCTCCACGCCGTCGGCGTGCCGCAGCCGTTCGACGGTGAGCGCCGGGTCCGGGTCCAGGTCGCCGGGGACGCGGACCGCGCCGAGGAAGCGGGCCTGGGCGGTGCTGGTCAGGGTGCCCTGGAGCGGCAGCGGCTCCATGCCGCCCAGCCGCAGCTCCATCCGGGCGAGCACCCGGACGCCGTTGCGGTAGAAGCCGTGCAGGCCGTGGCCGCGCAGCTGGCCGTCGGGGCCGGAGGCGGCCATCGCCGGGGCGTTGACGCAGATCACCGCGTGGTGGACGGCGGGCGGCTGCGGGCGCGGCGGGGCCGCGGGTCGGCCAGGGCCGACCGGTGCGCCCCCGGGCCCGGCCACCGGGGCCTGGTCGGGGCGGCCCATCGGCCTGGGCGGCGCGCCGACCACGCTCTCGGCCGGCATGGCCTGTGGTGGCCTCATGGCGGTCACCGGACTCTCCTCCCCTCGGCGGTCCGGTGGCCGGGTCAGGCCGGTGGGCCGCGAGCGTGCTCGATCGCGTGCTGGTGGTGCCGGGCCGGCGGGGCCGTCCCGTCGGCGGATGTGCCGTGTCTGGCCGTACCCGGCGGTGGGTCGTGCCATGCGGTGCTCGGTACCGGGTGGGTACCGGCGCGCCGCGCCTTCGTTCCGGGGCTCGCCGCCGTGCCCGGCACGCCGTCAGGTCCGGCGCCCCGGCCTGCCGGTGACGCCCTTCCCCCGCGGCCCGCGCCCTCCGGGCCGTACGGTCCCGTGGCGGCGGCCGGTCGTGGCGCCGCACGCGGTCACCCAGCGCTGCCGGTGCCCGGGCGGCCGGGTCCGCTCCGCCCGGCGATCGGCCCGATCGGCCCGCCCGAACCGGGTGCAGGCCCCCGGGGGTGAACGCCGCGCACCGCCACCAGGTCACGCCCCGCCGCTGCACCGCTGGTCAGGGCGGCCCGGCTCGGCGGTCGTACCGCTTCCATCGGATCGTCACCGGGGCCTCGCTGCGGGCACGTCACCCTCCGCCCTCCGGGGCCGGCGCCCATCGTCCGGGCCGCTGCCGGGGCCGGCTCGGGCCGTCCGCCGGTCGGGCTCGGCCGTCCGATCGGACGGGCGGGGCGGTCGAACCGGTGCTCGACCGCCGCCAGGATACGGTGCGGGGGTCGCGGCCCCCGCACCCGGTGACCCCGTGAACCGCGACGCCATCGCTGTGACCAGCAGAGACCGAGGAGTTGCATGTCCACCATCAGCCGGCTGCCCGGGATTGTCACGACCGACCACGTGTTCCAGCTGCCGCTCGACCACGCCGCCCCGCAGGGCGAGCAGATCGAGGTGTACGCCCGCGAGGTGGTGGCCACAGGCCGCGAGCGGGACGACCTGCCCTGGTTGGTCTTCCTCCAGGGCGGTCCCGGCGGCAAGGCCGCCCGCCCGCTCGGCCGGGACTCCTGGCTGGAGCGCGCCCTGGACGACTACCGGGTGCTGCTGCTCGACCAGCGCGGCACCGGGCGGTCCACCCCCGCGACCCGGCAGACCCTCGCCCGGCGCGGCGGCCCGCAGGAGCAGGCGGACTACCTGGCCCACTTCCGGGCGGACTCGATCGTCCGGGACGCCGAGCTGATCCGCGAGCGGCTGCTCGGCGCCGACCGGCGCTGGAGCGTGCTCGGCCAGAGCTTCGGCGGCTTCTGCACCCTCACCTACCTCTCCATCGCCCCCGAGGGCCTGACCGAGGCCTTCATCACCGGTGGCCTCGCCGGCCTCGGCAGCTCGGCCGACGACGTCTACCGCACCGCCTACCCACGGGTGGTCCGCAAGAACGAGGACCACTACGCCCGGTTCCCGCAGGACGTCCAGGCGGTGCGCCGGATCGCGGCCCACCTCGCCGACTCCCCCGCGACCCTGCCGGACGGCGGGCTGCTCACCGTCGAGGCGTTCCAGCTGCTCGGCCTGCTGCTCGGTGGTGGCAACGGCTCCGGCACGCTCCACTACCTGCTGGAGGAGGCCTGGGTGGAGGGCGCGGCCGGGCCCGAGCTCTCCGACACCTTCCTGGCCGGCGCCCAGGCCCAGCTCTCCTTCGCGGGCGGTCCGCTGTACGCGGTGCTGCACGAGTCGATCTACGGCCAGCGGTCGGTGGACCAGGGCGGCACCGCCTGGGCGGCCGAGCGGGTCCGCAAGGAGTTCCCGCAGTTCGACGCCCGGGCCGCGCTGGAGTCCGACGCGCCGGTGCTGTTCACCGGGGAGATGATCTACCCCTGGATGTTCGACACCGACCCGGCGCTGCGCCCGCTGAAGGAGACCGCGGACCTGCTCGCCGCCCGCACCGACTGGCCCGACCTGTACGACCGGGCGCGGCTGGCCGCCAACACCGTGCCGGTGGTGGCGGCGGTGTACCACGACGACATGTACGTGGACACCGCCGACTCGCTGGAGACCGCGCGCGCGGTGCGCGGCCTGCGGGCCTGGATCACCAACGAGTGGGAGCACGACGGCCTTCGGCTGAGCGGCGGCAAGGTGCTGGACCGCCTGATCAGGATGGCGCGCGGCGAGGCGTAGCCGCCCGCGGGCCGGCGCCGTGCCGCGGGGCTCAGTGCGCACGGTGGCTCCCCCTCCCCGCCCGCCGGACGCCCCGGCAGCGGTGGAGGCCGGTCCGGACCGCGGCGGGCGCGCACGCCGCGGCCCGGCCGAGCCGCAGGCCCCGGGCGGACCGCTCGCCGGCCGCCCGGGTGTGCCCGGGCTGCTCGACCCGTCCGGGCGCCGGGAGCAGGGCGACCGCCCCGGCGGCGCCACCGCCCGGCTCCGTGCTGTCGGGGCCGTCGGGGCCGTCGGGCGCGCCCGGCCCCGGATCGGCCGGTGCCGATGCCGTGGACGAGCCCTTCCGGCGACCGCCCCGCCGATGCCGTCGGCCACCGGCGGACCGCCCGGGCCGTTCACCGGGAGCCGCACCCGCCCCCGGGACGGCGGGCCCGGGAGCCGCCGCGCCACCGGACGGCGCTTCCTGAGCGGGCGGTGACCCCTCGGCGCCCGGCGCTCCGCCGACCGGGGGCCGCGGTTCGTCGACCGGGGCCGCCGCGGCCTCGGACTCCTCGCGCCGCCGCCGCTGGGCCTCGACGGCGGCCAACAGGCCCTGGGGCGTCATGCCGTCGTTGAGCGACTCGTAGAGCAGTTCGGCCAGCAGGTAGCCCGGGGCGAGCCGCAGGACGTGGCCGAGCACGACCCGGGCCGTCGCCGTGTCCCCCGCGACCCAGGACGTCCAGGCCAGCAGGGTGAGCGGGGCCACCGCGCAGCCCTCGTAGGGCGGCACCGCCCGCCGGGCGAGGAAGCGCCAGAGCCGCTCGGCCGGGGCCAGCTCGTCGGGCCGGGCGTACTCGACGCCGCGGTCCCGTACCAGGCGGTCCCGCAGGGCGAGCAGCAGTTGGGCCGTCCGGTCCGGATCGAGTTCCCCGGCCCCGGCCCGGAACTCGGCGACGGCCTGGTCGAGCAGGGCGATGCGCTGCTCCCTGGCGAGGGCGTCCACGGCCTCCGCCCGGGCGAGCGCGTCGCACTGGGCGACGGCCTCCGGCGGACCGACGGGCTCCAGCCCGCCGATGATCGCCTTCCGGCTGCCGCGCGGCACCAGGCCGGCGACCGTCGCGGCGGCGGCCGCCGGACCCGGGTCGGGGCTGCGCCGCACCGGATTGCCCGCCGCGTCGCAGCAGCCGTCGCCGCGGCAGAGGAAGGACCACCAGCGGCCGTCCGAGACGCACAGCGACTCCTTGACGGCCACGCCCCGGCGCCCGAAGGCCGCCCGGAGGGCCTGCGCCAGCGGCCGCAGCCCGTCCACCACCGGAGGGGCGTGGGCCGTGCCGGGATCCTGGCAGAGGTAGAGGAGCACCTGGAGCGGCCGGGAGCCGTGCCGCTCGGAGAGGGCGACCAGCAGGGCGGCCGTCTCCTCCGCCGCGGCCGGCCACTGCGCGGGCGACCGCGGCAGATCCGCCCGGATCACCCCGCCCTGGTGGAGGCCGGGGCCGTGGAGCCCGACCGCGACGATGCTGTCGTCCGGGTAGAAGCCCAGGAAGTACGGAAGCAGCTCGGCCATGTCGGCCGGGCCGCGCATGACGACCGACCGGTGGTCGGAGGCCGGACCGAGGGACAGAATGACGTGTTCGTTGTTCATCGCGTTCATGGCCGCAAGAGTGGACGCAATCCGCGGACGACACCGGAACTAAGTTTTTTCCTGTGGATAACTCCGCCCCCGAATTTTCCTTCGCTCATTCGAAGTAGGCAAGACTCACTCCCACGGGTGGATTTTGTCCGCCGTTCAGCGGATCAGCGGATGAAATACACCTCGCCTTCCCCCGCTTCCCCTCCCCCGCATTCGTCGCTTGTCAGCGGTACGGGGTTACATGGACGCCATGCAGCAGCCCGACACCCACACCACCGCCACCGCCGACCGCGCCGAGGTCCGGGCGCGGGCCGAGGCCGTCCTGCGCGAGCTCGCCGGCCCCGGAGCCACCCTGCGCGAGGACCAGTGGACGGCCATCGAGGCCCTCGTGGTCGACCGCCGCCGTGCCCTGGTCGTCCAGCGCACCGGCTGGGGGAAGTCCGCGGTCTACTTCATCGCCACGGCCCTGCTCCGGGCCCGCGGCTCCGGGCCGACGGTGATCGTCTCGCCGCTGCTCGCCCTGATGCGCAACCAGGTCGAGTCGGCCGGCCGGGCCGGCATCCACGCCCGCACCATCAACTCGGCCAACAGCGACGAGTGGGCCGCGATCCAGGAGGAGGTCGCCGCGGGGAAGGTCGACATCCTGCTGGTCAGCCCCGAGCGGCTGAACAACCCAGACTTCCGCGACCAGGTCCTGCCCGAGCTCGCCGCCTCCACCGGCCTGCTGGTGGTCGACGAGGCCCACTGCATCTCGGACTGGGGGCACGACTTCCGCCCCGACTACCGCCGGCTGCGCACCATGCTCGCCGACCTGCCGGCCGGCGTCCCGGTGCTGGCCACCACCGCCACCGCCAACGCCCGGGTCACCGCGGACGTCGCCGAACAGCTCGGCACCGGCGCCACCGACGAGCACGCCCTGGTGCTTCGCGGGCCGCTCGACCGGGAGAGCCTCACCCTGGGCGTGCTCTCCCTGCCCGACCCGGCCCACCGCCTCGCCTGGCTGGCCGACCACCTCGAACGGCTCCCCGGCTCGGGCATCGTCTACACCCTGACGGTGGCCGCCGCCGAGGAGGTGACGGCCTTCCTGCGCGAGCGCGGCTTCCCGGTGGCCTCCTACTCCGGCCGCACCGAGGACGCCGAGCGCCGCACCGCCGAGGCCGACCTGCTGGCCAACCGGGTCAAGGCGCTGGTCGCCACCTCCGCACTCGGCATGGGCTTCGACAAGCCCGACCTCGGCTTCGTGGTGCACCTCGGCTCGCCCAGCTCGCCGATCGCCTACTACCAGCAGGTCGGCCGCGCCGGGCGCGGAGTGGACCGGGCCGAGGTGCTGCTGCTGCCCGGGCGCGAGGACGAGGCGATCTGGCGCTACTTCGCCTCGCTGGCCTTCCCGCCGGAGGAGCAGGTGCGCCGCACCATCGACGCCCTCGCCGAGGCCGGCCGCCCGCTCTCCACCGCCGCCCTGGAGCCCCGGGTGGATCTGCGCCGGGCCCGGCTGGAGACCATGCTCAAGGTGCTCGACGTGGACGGTGCCGTCCGCCGGGTCAAGGGCGGCTGGACGGCCACCGGGCAGAGCTGGGCGTACGACGGCGCCCGCTACGCCAAGGTCGCCGCCTCCCGGGACGCGGAGCAGCGGGCGATGCGCGACTATGCGGCGGGCACCGGCTGCCGGATGGAGTTCCTGCGCCGCCAGCTGGACGACGAGCAGGCCGTGCCGTGCGGGCGGTGCGACAACTGCGCGGGGCCGCTGCACACCCCGGACGTCTCCGCGGAGACGCTGGCGGCCGCCCGGGCCGCGCTCGGCCGCCCCGGCGTGAGCTTCGAGCCGCGCCGGCTGTGGCCGACCGGGATGGACTCGCTGGGGGTGCCGCTCAAGGGCCGGATCCCCGCGGGCGAGCAGGCGGAGACCGGCCGGGCGCTGGGCCGGCTGTCCGACATCGGCTGGGGCACCCGGCTGCGCAGCCTGCTCGCCGAGCAGGCGCCGGACGTGCCGGTGCCCGGCGAGGCGGTGGACGCGCTGGTGGCGGTGCTCGCCGACTGGGCCCGGGGCCCGGGCGGCTGGGCCGGGCCCGCGACGACGGAGGGCGCCCGGCTGGAGCGGCCCGTCGGCGTGGTGACGATGGCCTCCTCGACCAGGCCGCGGCTGGTCGGCAGCCTGGGCGCCCGGATCGCCGAGGTCGGGCGGCTGCCGCTGCTCGGCGGGATCGACTACGCCGGCGGGCTGCCCCCGCACGGTGCCCGCAGCAACAGCGCCCAGCGGCTGCACTCGCTGGCCGGCGCGCTGGTCCTGCCCCCGGAGGTGGAGCAGGCGGTGGCGGCCGCCGGTGGACCGGTGCTCCTGGTGGACGACCTCGTCGACTCGGGCTGGACGGTCACCGTGGCCGCCCGGCTGCTGCGCCGGGCTGGGGCGAGCGCGGTGCTGCCGCTGGTACTGGCCGTGCAGGCGTGACGGGACGGCGGAAGGCCGTCGACGAAGCCCACCCACTCACCCGAATGGCCTAACAGAAAGGATCAGGCGAAGCGATTTCGATCACACCGGCCGAACGATCCGGGAAAGGAGTGCTCACCATGCCGATGACGGTTCGCCCTGCCCTCAGGGCGCCGTGGATCAAGGCCTGGAGGCGCCTGCCCGGCACTCGGTCCGCTGTGGAACATATCCGGCAGACCATGGGCTATCGGGTGGCGTTCATCTTTTCATCATTGCCGCTCTGCCCCCGATGCCCTGAGAATTGGGAGGTACCCGAAACCCGGTCCGCTGGCCCCGCCCTTCGGCGTACCCAGGCACCCGCCTGCCCACGGGCCAGGAAGGAGGATCGTGATCAACGGTATCGACCGAGGTCAGAACCCCTTCTCCGGGAGTCCGGAACCCAGACGGGTGCTGGACCTGGAGACCTGGACCGCCTCGGGGATCCCGTTGCTGCGCGACCCCCGCGAGTTCGTCCTGGAACTGCACCAGCATCACCTGCCGCAGCCGGGCACCGTCGTGGTCGCCGTCCTGGACGCGCTCCACCGCCTCGTCGCCTCGGCCTCGTTCACCCCCTGGCCGCACGACACCGACGGCTGGCAGCACCGCAACGCGCTGCTGACGCACCTGCGCCGGATCATTCCGCACGACCTGAGACGGTCCGAGCCGACCCGGACGGCCGTACTGCTGCGCTGCCGCGACGGCGCACCCGGCTGGACGGAGCAGGACGGCGCCTGGATGTGGGCGCTGAGAGACGCGTCCGCGCTCCACGGACTGCGCTGCGGCGCGTACATCGGGCTCACCCCGGCGGGTTGGCAGGTCCTCGGGGACGGACGGGGCGGACGCAACCCGCACGCGGGCTCGTGGGCCGACGGGCCGGTGCACACCGTGACGGAACTGCCGCCGCGCTCGGCGCTGGACGCCCCGCGCAACCACCGCACCCGCCAACAGGCCGCCGACCAGGCCGAGCGCGGCGAGGACGCGGCACGCTCCCCGAAGTCCGAGCCCCCGTGGGCAGCGGCGCGGGTCGCAGCGGCCGAACCGACGCGCCGCACCGGCACGGGCTGAGTCCGCACGGGCCACCGGCCCCACCGGGCCGTCGACGGTCGACCGCCGGCCGTCGACACCTGCCGACGCCACCGGCCCCGAGCGCCGTGGGACGGACCCCGGGCCCGGCACCGTACGACGGCACCGGGCCCGGGGTGGACGACTGTGGTCAGGCCTTGACCGGACGGCCCGGCGCGGCTCCGGCCGCGCCCACGGCAGCCGGATCGGCGTCGCCGCAGACCACCAGCAGCGCGGTCGCGCGGCCGAGCGCCTTGGTGTACGCCTCGGCGGCCCGGGCGGACGGTCCGCCGTTGACTACCAGGACGACCACCTCGCGGGTGACCGGACGGGTCAGCGCGGCGTCCGCGTAGAACACGTCCCCGCCCTCGGCGAGCTGCGCCCAGTAGCGCTCCTCACCGAAGGAGAGCTCGTGCTGCTGCCACGGGTGGGCCTCGCCGACCGTCAGCACCAGGATGTCGCCCGGATCGCGGCCGGACTCCAGCAGCAGGTCGACCGCCTCGTCGGCGTGCTCCACGGCCCGCGCCGGGGTGGCGGCGATCCGTTGGACCTCCACCTGCGGTGCGGCGGGGGCCGGGCGGCGCGGTGCCGGCCCGGGCTTGGGGATCAGTCGCGGCGGACCCGGACGGGCGGCGCGCGGCGGGACCGGGCGCGGAGGCGCCGGACGGGGGCCGGGCACCGGAGCCGGGGCGGCGACGGTGGTGGTGGGTGCGGTGGCGGGGGCTTGTGCGTCCGACTCGCGGGGGAAGGGAACGCCGGGGCCCGGGATGCTCTCGTGAATCTCCGGCTCCTCGGGGAAGACAGGCATACCCGGATATCTATCAAATGCCGGTCGGACGCGCACGGGCGCCCCACCCATTGGGCACCGGTCTCCTGCCGCCCCCTCCCGGGGCAATTCCAGACGGATCGTCAGAAACCGAGCGTCAACTGTTCGTCGGCGGACCCACGGCCGTCGCCCGCACCCTCCCGGACGCGCTTGAGATGGCGCCACTTCGGCAGTGCGTCCAAGTACGCCCAGGAGAGCCGGTGGTGCCCGGTGGGGCCGAACTCCTCCAGTGCGGCGCGGTGCACCGGGGACGGGTAGCCGGCGTTGTCGGCGAAGCCGTACTCCGGGCACCCCTCGCCCAGTTCGGCCATCAGGCCGTCGCGGTGGACCTTGGCGAGCACCGAGGCGGCGGACACGCAGATGCAGGACTGGTCGCCCTTGATCACCGTGCGCACCCGCCAGGGGCCGCCGAGGTAGTCGTGCTTGCCGTCCAGGATCACCGCGTCGGGTTCGACCGGCAGCGCCTCCAGCGCGCGGACGGCGGCCAGCCGCAGCGCCGCCGTCATGCCGAGCTCGTCGCACTCCTGCGGGGAGGCCTGCCCGAGCGCGTACGCGGTGACCCAGTCGGCGAGCACGGGGGCGAGCGCGCGGCGGCGCAGCTCGGTGAGCAGCTTGGAGTCGGTCAGCCCCTCCGGCGCCTTGCGCAGGCCGGTGACGGCCGCGCCCACGGTGACCGGCCCGGCCCAGGCGCCGCGCCCGACCTCGTCGAGACCGACGACGATCTTGGCGCCGGCCCGGCGGAGCGAGCGTTCGACGGAGTGCGTCGGGGGGACGATGGGCATGGCGTCTTCCGTTCAGCGGGGGCAGCCTCCAGCCTAAGCCCGGTCCGCGACCGCCGAGTCCGCCCGCCCGGGCGGGCGGGCGGGGCCGTCAACGGACGGACGGACGGGCGGGCGGGGCAGTCACCGGACGGACGGGCGGGGCCGTCGACGGGCGGGCGGGGCCACCGGGCCACACGCTCCGCGCGCCCGGCGCGGGCCGCCTCAGGCCCGGATCATCGGCTCCAGCACCTCGTCCACCAGCCGGCCGGCGAAGCCCGGCCCCATGTTCTCCAGCCCGCGGATCTTGACCTGGTAGAGCAGTACCGCCGGAATGACGTCCGCCACCAGGGGGGTGGCCGCGCCGGGCCGGACGTCGCCGCGCTCGGCGCCGCGGCGCAGGATCTCCAGGATGGTCCGCGCGGTCGGCTCGATGACCCGGTCGGTGACGAAGGCCTTGAAGACCTCGGCCCGCTCGTGGTCGATCTCGCCCATCAGCGCATTGAGCGCGGAGCCCACCCGGGAGGTCATCGCCTTCGTGAACCCCTCGACGAGCCGGTGGAGTTCGTCCCGCGCGGACCCGAGGTCGGGGGTGTCGTAAGGGCGTGGGAGAGTGGCGTCCAGGGCGTCGAGAACGAGTTCGTCCTTGGACGCCCAGCGCCGGTAGAGCGCGGCCTTCCCGGTCCGCGCCGCACTGGCGACCCCTTCCATGGTCAGCCGCGCGTATCCGCCGGAGGTGAGCTGGTCGAGCGCGGCCTCGAAGATCGCCGCCTCCAGCTCCTTCCCCCGGCGCCGTGCCGGCCGCCTCAGTGCCTGGTGGGCGGCCCGCACCGGGCAGAAGGCCGGGTCCGCGCCCGGCCTGCCGCCCGGCTCCGCGCCAGCTCCGACGCCCTGCCCCGTGACCGCCGCCCCGGCGTCCGCCTCCGCGGGCCGAACGGTCCCCTCCCTCGACGCCGGGTCCGCCTGACCGGCCGAGTCCGCCGGCCCTCCCGGAGGACCCCCCGGGGGGCCTCCCCGCGACCGACCGGACCGGTCCGCCACCAGGCGCCGTACCAACCGCTCCATCGCCACCATCCTTAAGGAACGCTTGCGTTCACAATCACGGCCAGGATATCGTCCCGATTAGTGAACGATCCCGTTCCTTCCAGGCCTGCGCAAGGGCGCGCGGCCACACCCGGACCGGCGACTCCGCCGAACCGCACCACCGAGCACACAGCCAGCAGGGGGCACATTCGTGGCCATCTCCGACACGCTCAGCAAGAACTCGCCACCGCGGACGGGCCAGGGGCGGGGCAAGGGCATCACCCTGACCGTCATCGCGGCCACCCAGCTCATGGTGGTCCTCGACGCGACCATCGTGAACATCGCGCTTCCGCACATCAAGGACGCCCTGGGCTTCTCCACCACCGACCTGTCGTGGGTCATCAACGCCTACACCCTGACCTTCGGCGGGCTGCTGCTGCTCGGCGGTCGCGCGGGCGACATCCTCGGCCGCCGCCGGGTGTTCATCTTCGGCACCCTGCTGTTCGGCCTGGCCTCGCTGCTCGGCGGTTTCGCGCAGGACAGCACTCTGCTGCTGGCCGCCCGCGCGCTCCAGGGCATCGGTGGCGCGATCTGTTCCCCGACCGCCTTCGCCCTGATCGCGACCAACTTCGACGAAGGACCCGAACGCAACCGCGCGTTCGGCGTTTTCTCGGCGGTCGCCGGTTCGGGCGCCGCGATCGGCCTGCTGGCCGGCGGTCTGCTCACCGAGTACCTGAACTGGCGCTGGGTGTTCTTCGTCAACGTGCCGATCGCGATCCTGATCGCGATAGCCGCGCCGCGCTACATCGCCGAGTCCGAGCGCCACCCGGGCCGCTTCGACCTGCCCGGCGCGCTCACCTCGACTCTCGGCCTGGTCGGCCTGGTCTACGGATTCATCCGGGCCGCCTCGGACGGCTGGTCGGACGGCATCACGCTCGGCTCCTTCGCGGCCGGCGCGATCCTGCTCGCGGCCTTCCTCGTGGTGGAGAGCCGCACCGACCAGCCGATCACCCCGATGCACCTGTTCGCCGACCGGAACCGCACCGGCGGCCTGGTGATGATGCTCTGCCTGGCCGCGGCCATGTTCGGCATCTTCTTCTACGTCGTGCTGTTCGTGCAGGGTCCGCTCGGCTACAGCCCACTGAAGGCCGGCGTCTCCTTCCTCCCGATCAGCGTCGCGATCATCATCGCCGCGCAGATCGCCTCCAACCTCCAGGCCAAGTACGGCCCGAAGCCCTTCATGGCGGGCGGCGCGCTGCTGGTCACCGTCGGGCTCAGCTGGCTGACCCAGATGAGCAAGGACAGCGGCTACCTGGACGGGGTGCTCGGCCCCACGGTGGTGTTCGGCTTCGGCATGGGTCTGATCTTCGTCCCGGTGATGCTGCTCTCCGTCGCCGGTGTCCCGGGCGAGGAGACCGGCGCCGCCTCCGGCCTCCTCAACTCGATGCAGCAGATCGGCGGTTCGCTCGGCCTGTCGATCCTGACCACGGTCTTCGCGCACTACGCCACGGCGGAGGCCACCGCGCAGCTGCCGAAGTTCATGGAGAGCGCGACGCCGGAGCAACTGGCCTACCTCCAGCAGCACCACGAGTTCCCGCCGGGCACGGACGCCGCCAACACCGTGCTCACCCAGGGCATTTCGCACGGCTTCATCGTGGGTGCCGCGCTCGCGGCGGTCGCCCTGCTCGTCGCGGTCTTCGCGATCAAGGCCAAGGCCAGCGACCTGCCGAGCGGCTCATCCGCCGTCGCGATGCACTGACACCGTCACGATGCACTGACACCGTCACGGCGCTCCGACGCCGTCACGATGCGGCGGCACCGCGGCCCGCGGCCGCGACACCGCGCGACAAGCCACAAGCCACAAGCAGGCGCAACAAGCCGCCGCAGGACGCAGGGCCGGCCGGGAGCAGCACGCTCCCGACCGGCCCTGCCGCCGTCCGCGGGCCCCGCCCCGGTCGTCCTACCTGTCCTCGTACGCCAGCCTCGCCCAGTCGCAGGCCGTGCGGCCGGGCGCCGTCGAGTCCATCAGCGGCCGCTCCGCCAGGATCTCCCGGGCCCGGGCGGCCGCCAGGTTGGTCGCGTACCAGGGCTTCGACGCTCCGCCCACGCCCTGACCGATCAGCTGCAGCGCACAGCTCCGCTGCGGCTCGGGGAGCCGGTCCAGGGCGGGCACCGCGTCCGCCGCGAGCCGGCGGACGTTGCGCAGGTCGATCGCCGCGGTGTGCGGGTCGGTCCGCAGCGCCCGTTCGTACCGGGTGACGTTCTGCTCGGCGACGATCGCGTCCGGGCCCATCAGGCCGTAGACCGCGGCGGTGAGCATCCCGCTGAGGACGACGACGCGCGGCAGCCAGCCGGTGCGGCGGGTCAGCCCTGCCGCGATCAGCAGCAGGAAGACGGCGCCCAGCCAGACCTCGACCACCAGCACCCAGAGCCGCAGCCGGGTGAGCCCGGAGGCGTCCACGTAGAACCACATCCTGCCGAGCGCCGAGGCGACCACGGCCAGCGCCAGCAGGCAGAGCAGCCCCAGCAGGATCCGCGCCATCCGGCGGTCGGCCGCGGTGCTGCGCGGCGCCCACCGCTTGGCGACCGCCACCACGACCAGCGTGAGCACGGTGATCACGCTCAGCTGCCAGAAGCCCTGCCGGGCGTACGCGGAGCGGCTCATCCCGGTGGTGCTCAGCACGGCGTCCGCCCCGCCGAGCACCACCACGGCCTGGATCACGGCGAAGACGCCGAACATCAGGTTGAGCGCGACCAGCGGCAGCGCCCACTCCAGCCGGCGCCGCTCCCGGCCCGGCCGGATCACCGTGCGGTCCCAGCGGCGCGGGCCGGCGGCCATGTGCGCGAAGCCCAGCGCAGTCGCCGACCCGAGCACGAACAGGACGCCGCGCCCCGGGAGTTGGTCGAGGTCGAGGTCAGGGCTGAGGCTGCCCAGCAGGTCCGCCATGGCGGCGTCGGCGCTGGCGAACAGCAGGCCGAAGACGGTCAGCAGGCCGGCGGCGACCGCGAGCGCCTTGAGCACCGGGACGATCCGGCCGCGGCCGGGCAGGTTCCGCCGGTCCACGCTCTCCCAGACCCAGACCACCGAGGGCACCAGCTGCCACAGGATGCCGGGCAGCGGGAACAGCACGCCCGCCCAGCGGCGGCCGCCGTGCAGGGCCAGCGAGGCCAGCGCGAGCGCGCCGACGGCAGCCAGCGCCCCGGGCCAGGAGGCGTCCCAGCAGGCCGGAACGGCGAGCAGGGCGAGGGCGAGCAGGCTCCACGCCGCCGTCCAGGGCCGGATCCGGCGACCGGCCGCCCGGGCGGTGACCCCTGCCCCGACGGCGACGGCGGCGCCGAGTACCAGCAGGTTGAGCCCCAGGCCGTCGAAGAGCAGCCAGGCCGTCAGCAGGCCGGTGAGCAGGGCCGCCAGGGCGACCCCGGGCCTGGCCGCCGCCCGTCGTTCGGGGTCGCTGCGGCGCAGCCACGCACCGGTCGAGGGCACGGGCGCGCCGGGAACCCGGCCCGGGCCCGGCCGCCCTTGCCGGCCCTGCGACCCCTGCAGTCCCTGCGGCCCCTGCGGCCCCTGCGGCCCCTGCGACCCCTGCGACCCCTGCGACCCCTGCGACCCCTGCGGGCCGGGGCCCGTCGCACGGTACGGGCCGTACGGGTCGTACGCGTCATAAGGGTTGTGCGGCTCGGTCGGGCCGGCCGCCCCGGCCTCCTCGGTCGCCCCGGACAGGCCCGGAACCCCGGTCGCCCCCGACACCTCGGACGCCCCCTGCGGCTCGGACGTCCCCTGCAGCTCGGTCGAACCGGTGGAGCCGGGCGAGCCGGGTGAACCGAGCGAATCGGGCGAATCGGGCGCGGCAGGAACGGACGGACCTGACATGAGTCCCCCTCAGTGGTCGGCGGGCATGCGGAGGCCACCCGTCGGGCGGTCCACCGGCGGGCGCTCTCGGCGCCCCGGCCGCTGCCGACTGTAGACCATTCTGAACAGGTTCAAAAGTCAGCTCTGAACGCGTTCAGAACGCCCTCACCACCAAGGACTCCCCCGCTACCCCTTCACCGACCCGGCCAGCAGCCCGCGAACGAAGTACCGCTGGAGACTGAAGAAGACGATCAGCGGCACGACGATCGACAGGAACGCCCCGGCCGTCAGCAGCTCCCAGCGCCCGCCGAGCGAGCCGGACAGCTGCGCCAGCCGCACCGTCATCGGCGCCACCTCCGGCGTGCCGCCCGCGAAGGTCAGCGCCACCAGCAGGTCGTTCCAGACCCACAGGAACTGGAAGATCGCGAACGAGGCCAGCGCCGGGGTGCACAGCGGCAGCACGATGGAGCGGAAGATCTTGAAGTGCGAGGCGCCGTCCACCACCGCGGCCTCCATCAGGTCGCGCGGCAGCTGGGCGATGAAGTTGTGCAGCAGGAACACCGCCAGCGGCAGCGCGAACATGGTGTGCGCCAGCCAGACCGGCGCGTAGCTGCCCTTCAGGTCCACCGCCGGAATCAGCGTCAGCGCGCCCAGGTGCGCGCCGCCGGCGAACAGCCGCAGCAGCGGGATCAGCGCCATCTGGAGCGGCACCACCTGGAGCGCGAACACCGTGAAGAAGACCGCGTCGCTCCCCCGGAACCGCACCCAGGCCAGCGCGTACGCCGCCATCGCCGCCAGTGCCAGCGGGAAGACCGTCGCCGGGATGCTGATCGCCAGCGAGTTGACCAGGAAGGGCATCAGGCCGGTGGAGACCCCGGATCCGCCCTCGAACAGCACCGAGTGGTAGTTGCCGAGGCCGAGGTCGGGGTGGAGGAAGGCGTTCCACCAGCCGCTGGCGGTCACGTCCTGCTTGGGCCGCAGCGAGGTCACCAGCAGACCCAGCGTCGGGACCGTCCAGAGCACCGTCATCGCGATCACGAAGACCGAGGCCAGCGGACTGCTGAAGGCCTTCCGCACCGGCCGCGCCGCACCGGCCGGTCGCACCGCCCCCTCCGGCCGTGCTCCCTTCGCCCGGCGCGCCGCCTTCACCTGCCGGGCCGATTCCTCCGGCCGCACCGTCTTCGCCGTCCCCTCCCGGCCGTCCGTCCCGGTCACCGGACCTCACGCTCCTTCCGCAGCTGCAGGATGTTGTAGGCCACCAGCGGCAGCACCGCGAGGAAGAGGAGCACCGCGAGGGCGCTGCCCCGCCCGGAGTTGAACTGCACGAAGGACTGCGAGTA
The DNA here is from genome assembly GCF_042677365.1 of Kitasatospora sp. NPDC127116. Classification (NCBI taxonomy): domain Bacteria; kingdom Bacillati; phylum Actinomycetota; class Actinomycetes; order Kitasatosporales; family Streptomycetaceae; genus Kitasatospora; species Kitasatospora sp. NPDC127116. Next base: position 15,059 of record NZ_JBHXTL010000020.1, on the reverse strand, counting down.
CATCTCGTTGGCCAGCACCTGGGTGCCGAAGTTGCCGCCGGTCATGGTGCGGACGATGTCGAAGGCCTTCAGGGTGATGATCATGACGGTGGTCAGGACGACCATCACCGTGGTGCGGATCATCGGCACGGTGACGTACCAGAACAGCCGCACCCCGCTCGCGCCGTCCAGCCGGGCCGCCTCCACGACCTCGTCCGGGATAGCCTTGATCGCCGCCGACAGCACCACCATCGCGAAGCCGGTCTGCACCCAGACCATCACCGCCATCAGCAGGAAGGTGTTCAGCGGCTGCGAGAGCAGCCAGTTCGGCGGATCGTCCCAGCCCACCGCGACGGCGAGCTGGCTGAGCAGGCCGATCTGCGGCTGGCCCGGACCGCGCGACTCGTAGACGAACTTGAAGATGATCGACGCTCCGACCAGCGAGATCGCCATCGGCATGAAGATCAGCGACTTGTACACCGACTGGCCGCGCATCCGGTCCACCAGCAGCGCCAGCACCAGCCCCAGCCCGGTCGCCGCCAACGGCGCGACCACCAGCCAGAGCAGCGTGTTGACCAGTACCTTCTGCACCGAGTCGGAGGTGAAGGCCCAGCCGAAGTTCTCACCGCCGACGAACCGGGTGCCGTCGTCGTTCTGGAGGCTGAGGTAGACCGTGCGGACCAGCGGCACGACCAGGCCGACGGCCAGCAGCAGCACCGCCGGGCCGAGGAACACCGCGACCGCCAGCGGACGGGCCAGGCGGCCCCGGGCCCGGCCGGCGACCAGGAAGACCACCAGCAGGATGCCGAGGAAGCCGGCGACGGCGCCGAAGGTGTTGCCGAACTTGACCGCCGCGTCGTTCCAGGTGCCGGCCGCCAGTCTCTCGGCGACCAGCCCGCCGGCGGCCAACCGGTCCGCGGCCAGCTCGGCGGCGGGTGACGGGAATCCGGATACGGACATGGCTGTGCGTCCCTTCGGGCGTGGTGGGAAGGGGGCGGGCGGGTGGGGGGGGTGGGCCCCCCACCCCCCA
>NZ_JBHXTL010000020.1:0-14040 GCF_042677365.1 Kitasatospora sp. NPDC127116 | reverse complement strand
TTATGCGGTTCCGGCACGGGGTTGGGGGCCCTTGGGGGGGTGGGGGTTGGGGGGGGGGGGGGGGGGGTGGGTGGCCCCGCACCGCCCTCGACAGGTGGTCCCAGTGCGCCGGCAGCGGACCGGCGCCTCGGTTGCTCGCGCCGGCAGCACAACCGACGCGTCGGTTGCTCCCGCCGGCAGCGGAGCGGAGCGTCGGCTACTGCGGCCAGGCGGCGTCGATGTCGGCGGCGGTCTTCTGGATCGACTGCCCCTCGGCGAACCACGCGGTCAGCGACTTCCACTCCTGTCCGGCGCCCACGGCGGCCGGCATCAGGTCGGAGCCGTCGAAGCGGAAGGTCGCCGACGGGTCGGTCAGCGCCTCGGCCGACAGCTTGTCGATCGGGTCGGTGTAGAGGCCCTTGTCCACGCCCTGGTTGGCCGAGACCCAGCCGCTCGCGGTCTTCACCCGGCTGCTCGCCCAGGCGGAGCTGGACAGGTAGTTCTGCACCGCCTGCACCTCGGGCCGGCCGGAGAAGGCCGCCAGGAACTCGCCGCCGCCCTCGACCGGATTGGCGATCGACGGGTTCACCGCGGGCAGGTGGAAGGCGAAGACGTCCCCGTCCGGGCCGACCTTGGTGCCCTTGGGCCACTGCGCCTCGTAGAAGGAGGCCTGCTGGAGCAGCATGCACTTGCCGCTCAGGATCGGGGTGCCCGCGTCCTGGAAGGTGGTGGTGGCGATCGACTTCACGTCACCGAAGCCCGCGTTGACCCAGGCCGGGTTCTGCATCCAGTCGGCGACCGTCTTCATCGCGGTGGTGATCTTCGGGTCGGAGAACTTCACCTGGTGGCCGACCCACTGGTCGTACACCTCGCCGCCGTACGAGCCGAGCACCACCTCCTCCAGCCAGTCGGTGGCCGGCCAGCCGGTGGCCGTTCCGGAGGCGATGCCGCCGCACCACGGCTTGGCGCCGCCCGCCTTGGCGATCCGGTCGCTGAGCGCCATCAGGTCGGCCCAGGTCTTGGGCGCCTCGTAGCCGGCCGCCTTGAAGGCCTTCGGCGAGTACCAGACCAGGGACTTCATGTTGGCGCTCATCGGGGCCGCGTAGAACGTGCCGTTGACCGATCCGTAGGTCTTCCAGATCGGGCTCCACTTGTCCTGGTTGGCGACGGTCTGGGCGGGCGGCTTCACCACCTTGCCGCTCTTCACCATCTGCGCCAGCAGACCCGGCTGCGGGATGATCGCGAAGTCCGGGGCGTTGCCCCCGGAAACCCGGACCGGCAGCTGGGACTCGAAGTCGTTCGAGCCCTCGTAACTGATCTTGATCCCGGTGCACTTGCTGAACTCGGCCCAGGACTTCTCCAGGTTGTCCGACTCCGGGCTCAGGATCGAGGCGAACATCGTCACCGTGGTACCCGCGTGTCCGGCGTACGGCTGGTACGCGGCGCAGTCACCGGACAGCGACGCGGCCGATCCGCCCCCGCCGCCGCCCGAACCGCCGGAGCTGTTGGAACAGGCCGCGGTCAGCGCCAGCGCCGCCACCAGGGCGGCCGCGGCGACCGGACGACGGCGGTAACCCGGGTGCTGCGCGGTCGGGTTGAGGGTCAATGCGGTTCTCCTCGCCAGGGCGTGCTGCCGACGGTGGGCTGAACGACATCGCGCTGTACCGGAGATGGGCCAGGGGGTCACGGACGGGGGATCACGGACGGGGATCACGAACGGGGATCGCGGACGGGGATCGCGGACGGGATCACGGGCGAGCCGCGTCCGGACTGATCGAAGACGTTAACGCAGCCGCCGCCCCTCGCCAAGGTCCACGTTCGACCTTCACAAGCCGGTGTCCCGACCGTGACCCGCGACCAGGCGGTTCCCGGACCGCCACCGCCAGAAGTCGAAGGCCCCGACCGGAAATCCGGACGGGGCCGATGACATGACGATGCATCAGGTCAGAACAGCCGGATCGGCAGCTCCCGCAGGCTGTTCACCACCAGCGAGGGGCTCGGCCGCAGCTCGGCGTCCGGCACCGCGAGCGACAGCCCCGGGAAGCGCTCGAACAGCGCGGGCAGCGCGATCCCCGCCTCCAGCCGGGCCAGCGGGGAGCCCGGGCAGACGTGCGGGCCGTGCCCGAAGGACAGGTGGCGGGCCGGGTCCCGGGTGAGGTCGAAGACCTCGGCCGTCACCCCGTGCTGGAGCGGGTCGCGGCCGATCGCGTTGTACGAGACCAGCACCGGCTCACCCGCCGGGATCACCACCTCGCCCACCGGGATGTCCTGCGCGGCGAAACGGAACAGGAAGTTGCTGGTCGGCGGCGTCCAGCGGAGCGACTCCTCCACCACCGCGTCCCAGGACACCCGGCCCGAGCGCACCAGCTCCAACTGGTCCGGGTGGGTCAGCAGCGCCCGCACCGCGTTGCCGATCAGGTTCACCGTGGTCTCGTGGCCGGCCGCGATGATCACCCGCAGGGTGGCCGCAGCCTCCGCGTCGGTCAGCGCCCCGCCCTCGGTGTCGGCCGCCAGCAGCACGCTCGCCAGGTCCTCGCCGGGAGCCGAACGACGCTGCGCCACCAGGCCGTTGACGAAGGCGTTCAGTGCGGCGACGGTCGCCTGGATGCCCTCCGGGTTCGGCTTGATGCCGAAGAACCGCTCGTACAGGTCGCGCAGCAGGCCGTGGTCCGACTCGGGAACGCCCAGCAGCGAGCAGATCACCGTCATCGGCAGCGGGAAGGCGAAGGCCGTCTTCAGGTCCACCACCGGCTCGCCCGCCGCCAGGGCGTCCAGCAGCGCGTGGGTGATCTCCTCGACGCGCGGACGCATCAGCTCCACCCGGCGCGGGGTGAAGGCCTGCGCGACCAGCGCCCGCAGCCGGCGGTGCTCGGCGCCGTCCGTGGTCACCATGCTCGGGCCGGGCACCGCCAGACCGATCAGCGGCCAGGTCTTCGGCACCTCGCCGCGCTGGTACGCCGCCCAGTGCGCGGCGTCCTTCACCAGCCGGGCGTCGGTCAGCAGGTCGCGCGCGGCGGCGTGCCGCGTCACCGCCCAGGCGGCGACCCCACCGGGCAGCTCGACCGGCACCGCCGGACCGGCGGCCCGCAGCAGCGCACCCTCGGCCGCGTTGTCACGGGCCAGCGGGTCGAGGACGATTCGGGCCGGGGCAGCGGTCATCGACAACTCTCTTTCGAACGGCGGGTGTTGAATGATCAGGCCGGGTGGCCCGGGGTGAACGAGACCGGCAGCGCCACCAGCCCCCGCACCCAGGCCGACGGCCGCCACACCAGCGCGTGCTCGGCCACCGCCAGCCGAAGGTCCGGCAGCCGGTCGAGCAGCACCTCGATCGCGGTGGTGGCGATCACCTCGGCCGCCTCCTGCGCCGGGAACGGGCAGCCGTGCTCGCCGTACGAGTAGCTCATGTGCGCCCGGTTCCCCTCCGCCGCGCGGCCGTCCGCCTGCCGGACCGCCGGATCGGCGTTGGCCCCGGCGAAGCCCAGCAGGACCATGTCCCCCTCGGCGATCCGCTGGCCGCCCAGCTGGGTGTCACGGACCGCCCAGCGGCCGGCGAAGATCTGGGTCGGGGTGTCCTCCCAGAGCGCCTCGTTCAACGCCTGGCTGATGCTGCGCCGGCCGCCGGCCAGCGAGGCGGCGAACCGCTCGTCGGTGAGCATCAGCCGCAGCGCGTTGGAGATCCAGTACGAGCTCGGCTGGTGGCCGGCGATCAGCAGCACCCGCAGGTCGCGCATCACCTCGTCGTGGGTCAGCCCGGCCGGGTGCGCCAGCATCCGCGAGGCGACATCGGCGCCCGGGTACTCCGCCTTCTCCTCGACCAGCGCGAGCATCAGCTCCAACAGCCGCTGGGCGCCGGCCGGCGCGTCCGGGCCGCCGTCCAGCATCGCCAGCAGCGCCGCGATCAGCTGCGGCGCCTGCTCCTCGTCCAGGCCGAGCACCCGGCACAGCACCAGCAGCGGCATCCGGTGCGCGTACTCGGCGACCAGATCGGCCTCGCCGCGCCCGGCGAACTCGTCGATCAGCCGGTCGGCGATCTCCTCGGCGTGCTTGCGCAGCTCGTACGGGTCGATCCCGGCCAGCGCGTCGGTGACCGCGCGCGAACGCCGGACGTGCTCCTCGCCCTCGGCGTAGAGGATCGACGGCACGGGCGCCATCATCGGCTTCAGCGGCCAGTCGGCGGGCAGCGTCTCCCAGGCGTGCCAGCGGCTGGAGTCACGGCCGAACAGCTGCGGCCGGCCGGTCACCTGCTGGAGCTCGCGGTAGCCGATGACCAGCCAGGCGGGCACGCCGCCGGCCAGCTCGACCGGGGCGACCGGGCCGTGCGCGGCGCGCAGCTCGCGGTAGAGCTGGGACGGGTCGGTCTGGAAGCGCGGCCCGTACAGCGGCGTGGCGCCGGCGTGCGCCGGGCAGCCCGGGGGCGGGGTGGCGGCGGGCTCGGTCACGGGGTGCTCTCCTCGTAGATCACGGTGCGGGACCCTGCCTGGGCGGGCTCCTCGGCCCCGGCGGCAACGGCCCGGGTGGTAACGGCCGGAGCGGCATCGCGCCCGGCGGCAACGGCCCCGGCGGCATCGACCCCGGCGGCAACGGCCGGAGCGGCCCCGCCGGTCAGGGCCTCCTCGTCGGCCCCGGCCAGGGCGGCCAGGTGGTGGACCAGGGCGATCAGCACCTGCTTGCCGGACTCGCGGTCGCGCGCGTCGCAGTCCACCAGCGGTACCCCGGCCGGCAGGTCCAGCGCCTCACGGACCTGCTCCAGGGTGTGGCCGGGCTCGCCGAAGTTGTTGCGGGCCACGATGAACGGCGTGCCGTGGTGCTCCAGTCGGTCGATCGCGTACCAGGAGTCCTCCAGCCGCCGGGTGTCCACCAGGACGACCGCGCCCAGGGCGCCGCTGAACAGCCGGTCCCAGAGGAACCAGAAGCGCTCCTGGCCGGGCGCGCCGAACAGGTACAGCACCTGGCGCTCGGAGAGGGTGATCCGGCCGAAGTCGAAGGCGACCGTGGTGGAGCGCTTGCCCCAGGCGCCGGCCGGGTCGATGCCCTCGCCCGCCCTGGTCATCACCTCTTCGGTGTTCAGCGGGCGGATCTCGCTGACCGAGCCGACCAGGGTGGTCTTGCCCACCCCGAAGCCGCCGACCACGACGATCTTCAGCGCGTTGTCGGCCGTCGCCCGCAGCGGGGTGCGCGCGCCGGCGGGCCGGACGCCGGCAGCGGCAGCGGCAGCGGCACCCGCGTCGGCGTCGGCGTCAACATCGGCGTCCCACGCATCAGAGCCGTTGGAGGCCATGCAGCACCTGCTTCAGCGTGTCGAGGTCGGGCAGCCGGGCCTTGTTCGTCGCGAACCGGGGGTGGCGGGCGGTGACCGCCCCGGACTCCAGCAGGTCGCCGAGCAGGATCTTCACCACCGAGACGGGCAGCGCCAGCTCCGCCGCCAACTCCACGACGGCGGTCGGGGCCTCGCACATCCGCAGGATCCGGGCGTGCTCCGACTGCATCCCCGGCGCCGGCTGCCGCTCGGCGACGATCAGGGTGACCAGGTCGAAGGCGTTCTCCGGCGCCCGGCTGCGGCCCCGGGTGATGGTGTAGAGGCGGTCCGGGTCGTCGTCACGGCCCGGCAGCACCGGCCCGGCAGTCATATGCCGGCGCTCTCTCGCGCGGCGGCCTCGCCCTCCGCCTCCCGGGCGGGCGCGCTGAGGTGGACCCCGATCTGCTCGATCAGGCCGTGCATGTTGTGGCCGACCACGCCGACGTCCGCGTCGTCGTCCGTGACCACCGCGAGGTGCGCGCCCTCACCGGCCGCCACGATGCACAGGATGCCGCCGTGGAACTCGGTCATCGACTGCCGTACGCCGCCGCTGCCGTCGCCGAACTCGATGGAGGCGCCGTGCGCCAGGCTCTGCAGGCCGGAGGCGATGGCGGCCAGCTGGTCGGCCTGGTCGGTGCTCAGTCCGGCGGTGTGGCAGAGCTTGAGGCCGTCGGCGGAGAGGACCAGGGCGTGCCGGGTGCCGGGGGTCGCCGCCAGCAGGTTCTCCAACAGCCAGTCGAGGTCGCGGTCGGTGGCACTGCTCATCAGGTGTCCTTCTCGGTGACGGGGGAAGCGTCGGGCATGGTGTCGGGATCCGTGGTCGGCGCCCCGGCGGGGGGCTGCTCGGCCCCCGCGGGACGGGCGGCGGCCCGGCGGAACGCGCCGAACCGGGCGGCCGCGCCGACCGCGTCGGTGCTCACGGCCTTCGCGGTCCGGGCCGTCGCGGGGGCGCCGGTCGCCAGCGTCTGTCCGCGCCGGCGCTGCGGCAGGCCGCTGTCGGTCATCCGGGCGGGCGCGGCCGGCAGGGCGGGCGCGGTGGACGTCTGCGTCCCGGTGGCGGTCGGCGCCCCGGCCGGGGTCCGCTGCGCGGAGGGCGCCGGAGGCAGGGAGGCGGGCACCGGAGGCAGGGAGACGGGTGCGGGACGCGCCGAGGTGAGCGCGGGGCGCGCGGTCTCCACGGGCGGCGTCTGCGCCGGGACGGACGCCTGGACGGGCGCCGGGGCGGCCGTCGGCACCGGGTGCGTGACGAGCCGCGGCGGGATCAGCATCACCACGCCGGTGCCACCGCGCGCCGAAGGCCGGAAGGAGATCTGCAGCCCGTGCTTGCGCGCCAGCACGCCGACCACCGCGAGCCCCAGCCGGGTACCGGCGGAGAGCGTGGTGAGGTCCAGCGGCTCGGCGCAGACGGCACGCTCGGCCCGGCGCAGCCAGCTGTCGCTCAGCCCCAGCCCGCTGTCCTCGACGGTGACCACCAGCCCGGCCGGCACCTCCTCGACGTAGACGTGCACCTCGGCCGGCGGGGCGGAGAAGTTGGTGGCGTTGTCCAGCAGTTCGGCCAGCGCGTGCATCACGCCCTCGGCCGCGTACCCGGCGACCGCGGCGGTGCTGGCGTTGTGCAGCCGCACCCGCTGGTAGGCGCCGATCCGGCCGAGCGCGCCGCGCAGCACCGACTCCACCGCGATCGGCTTGGCCCAGCGGCGGCCCGAGCGGGCGCCGGTGAGCACCGCGATGCTGTCGGCCATCCGGCCCGCCTGGGCGGTCGAGTGGTCCAGGCTCAGCAGGTCGCCGAGGACCTCCTCGTCGTGCCGGTGCTGCATCTCGCGCAGTTCGGCGTGCATGCTCGTGGCCAGCGCCTGGACCCGCCCGGCGGCGGTCGCGCAGACGGCCAGGGCGGCGGCCCGCAGCCGCTCGCCGCGGCCGATCTCCTCGCCGACGGCGCGCAGCAGCGCGTACTGGGGGTGCTTGCGGTGGGCGGCCAGCGCGCTGTCCACCGCGGCGCCGGCCCGCAGCTTCGCCACCACCTCGGGCAGCACCCCCTCGACGATCCGGGCCAGCTCGGCGCGTTCCGACTCGGCCCGGGCCCGCTCCGTCTGCGCCCCGGCCCGCTCGGCGTCGAGTTCGGCCCGCAGCCGGGCCAGTTCGGTGTGGGCGGCGGTGACGTCCGCCTCGGCGCGGGACTGCTCGGCGCGGGCGGCGTCCCGCTCGGCGAGCGCGGCGGCGGCGCGGTCGGCGGCGGCCGTCTCGGCCTGCCGGGCCGTGCCCGCGGCGACCAGCGCGGCCCGGGTCTCCTCGTGCTGAGCGGCCAGCTCCTCGGTCAGCCCGCGGGCGCGCTCCGCACCGGTCGAGGCGAGGCCGACGGCGATCAGCCAGAGCACCGTGACGGCGACCACCGCGAGGGCGGTGAGCGGCTGGTGCGCGCCGAACGCCCGGACGACGCCGACCGGTGCGGCGACCAGCGCCAGCAGCACGGCGGCCGCGGTCAGGGCGACGGTGCGCGGCGCGGGCCGTCGGCGCGATCGGCCGTCGGGGCTGGTGGCTTCTCTCATCGGTGCGGTCCTCGGCAACGTCGGCGGGCGGCGGCGCGGGCGGCGGGTCGGCGACGGTCGCGGCCGCCGACAGCTGGGTCGGGCGCATACCGGACCGCCCGGCGACGTCATGAAACGTCTCCGGGCGTCTGATCGGTTCACGCTTTCGGCCGATCATATCGATTCAGACATAGGCCTCAAGTGGCCAGTTGACGGCCAATCTCCTGCTTTCACACCGTCCACACCACACTGCGACACCACCGACGCCCACCCGCGTGCCACGGTTCACGCCCCGGGGGCCGGCCCCTGTCGGCCGCCGCCGAACTCAGCGGCCGCCGAACCGCCGTTCCAGCGCCTCCTCGAAGGTCCCCCGGCCCACCGCCCGGTCCGGCGTCAGGTTGCCGCCCGCCCGAAACCCGCGGCCGGCCGCACCCGGCACGCGCAGCGTCAGCAGCAACCGGCGCCTGCCCGCCGCCCGCAGGTAGGCCTCGGCCAGCTCCCGGTACGAACGCACCTGCGGGCCGCCCACCTCCGGCGAGAAGCCGGCCGGCTCCTCCCCCACCAGGTCCGCGACCGCCGCCGCCACCTCCCGCACGTCCACCGGCTGGCACGCCGTCCCGCTCAGCACCGGGAAGACCGGCAGCCTCACGGAGGCGTCGAAGAACCTCAGCACCAGGTCGTGGAACTGCGTCGCCCGCAGCACCGTCCAGCCCAGCCCCGACTCCCGCACCACCCGCTCACAGGCGAGCTTCGTGTTGTAGTACGCGATCGGCACCCGGTCGATCCCGACGATCGACACGTACACCAGGTGCCGCACCCCGGCCTCCCGGGCCCGCGCCACCAGCGTCCGGACCCCGGCCAGGTCCTCCTTCTTCTGCGTGGTCGCACAGTCCACCACCACCTCGACCCCGGCCATCGCCTCCGCGATCCCGGCGCCGCTCACCAGGTCGCCCACCACCCACTCGACCCCGTCGCCCCCGGCCCGCGCCCGCCGGCTCAGCCCCCGCACCGCCACCCCGCGCGCCACCAGCAGCCGCACCACCTCCCGCCCGAGCGTCCCCGTCGCCCCGGTCACCAGCACCGTTCCCATCACCGCACCACTCCTTCTCGGCAGAACCCGTCACCCCCTGTGGACCGGACACCACCCCCGAACGTGACATCGGCATTCCCGGGAACACGAAAAAGGCGGGGCGAGGACCGTGAAGTCCTCGCCCCGCCTCAGGTTTTCACCTCATCGGGTGAAAACCGGGGTCGAGCGTGATCAGCTGCAGCCGCTGGTGGAGCCGCAGCCCTCGCAGAGGTAGCAGCTGCCGGCGCGGCGCATCTTGGTGCCGCAGGAGAAGCAGAGCGGGGCGTCGGCGTTGAGGCCGAGCTGGATCTCCATCAGCTCCGTGGAGTTGTGGGCCTGCTTCGGGGCCGTCCTGGGCGCCTCGACGGCCGGGGCCGGGACCACGGCCGGCCTGGCGGCGACCGGGGCGGACTGGGCGAGCGACTCGGTGTCGAGCTCCTCGGCCTCCAGCGGCTCGTACGAGCCCGTCTCCAGGTGGCGCTGGCGCTCCTCGACGGAGTGGATGCCGAGCGCCGAGCGGGTCTCGAACGGCAGGAAGTCGAGTGCCAGGCGGCGGAAGATGTAGTCGACGATCGACTGCGCCATCCGCACGTCCGGGTCGTCGGTCAGGCCGGCCGGCTCGAAGCGCATGTTGGTGAACTTCGAGACGTAGGTCTCCAGCGGCACGCCGTACTGGAGGCCGACCGAGACGGCGATGGAGAAGGCGTCCATCATGCCCGCGAGGGTCGAGCCCTGCTTGGACATCTTCAGGAAGACCTCGCCCAGACCGTCGTCCGGGTAGGAGTTGGCGGTCATGTAGCCCTCGGCGCCACCGACCGTGAAGGAGGTGGTGATGCCCGGGCGGCCCTTGGGCAGACGCTTGCGGACCGGGCGGTACTCGACCACCTTCTCGACCGCGGCGGCCGGGGCAGCCGCCTCGGGCTTGGACTCGGAGTCCTTCTTCTTGGCCGAGAGCGGCTGGCCGACCTTGCAGTTATCGCGATAGATGGCGAGTGCCTTGACACCCATCTTCCACGCCTCGAAGTAGATCTCCTCGATCTCCTCGACGGTGGCGGACTCGGGCATGTTCACGGTCTTGGAGATGGCACCGGAGATCCAGGGCTGGATCGCGGCCATCATCCGCACGTGCCCCATGGCCGAGATGACACGCTCGCCCATCGCGCAGTCGAACACCTCGTAGTGCTCGGCCTTCAGGCCGGGCGCGTCCACCACGTTGCCGTGCTCGGCGATGTGGGCGACGACCGCCTCGATCTGCTCGTCCTGGTAGCCGAGGCGCTTGAGGGCGCGCGGGACGGTGCCGTTGACGATCTGCATCGAGCCGCCGCCGACCAGCTTCTTGAACTTGACCAGGGCCAGGTCGGGCTCGACGCCGGTGGTGTCGCAGTCCATCATCAGGCCGATGGTGCCGGTCGGGGCGAGCACCGAGGCCTGGGCGTTGCGGAAGCCGTTCTGCGCACCGACGCGCAGCACGTCCTGCCAGGTCTTGTTGGCGGCCAGCCAGACCGGGGCGTCCAGGTCGTCGTGGGAGACGGCGTCCAGCGAGGCGTCGGCGTGCTGCTTCATGACCTGCTGGTGCGGGGCCGCGTTGCGGGCGTAGCCGTCGTACGGGCCGACCACACCGGCGAGTTCGGCGCCGCGGCGGTAGGCGGTGCCGGTCATCAGCGAGGTGATGGCGCCGGCCAGGGCGCGGCCGCCCTCGCTGTCGTAGGCGTGGCCGGTGGCCATCAGCAGGGCGCCGAGGTTGGCGTAGCCGATGCCGAGCTGGCGGTAGGCGCGGGTGGTCTCGCCGATCTTCTCGGTGGGGAAGTCCGCGAAGCAGATGGAGATGTCCATGGCGGTGATGACCAGCTCGACGACCTTGGAGAAGGTCGCCGCGTCGAACGAGTCGTCGTCGCGCAGGAACTTCATCAGGTTCAGCGAGGCGAGGTTGCAGCTGGAGTTGTCCAGGTGCATGTACTCGGAGCAGGGGTTGGACGCGTTGATGCGGCCGGACTCCGGGCAGGTGTGCCAGTGGTTGATGGTGGTGTCGTACTGGATTCCGGGGTCGGCGCAGGCCCAGGCGGCCTCGGCCATCTTGCGGAACAGCTTCTTCGCGTCGACGGTCTCGATGACCTCGCCGGTCATCCGGGCGCGCAGGCCGAATTCGGTGCCGTTCTCGACGGCGGTCATGAATTCGTCGTTGACGCGGACCGAGTTGTTGGCGTTCTGGTACTGGACGGAGGTGATGTCGTCCCCGCCGAGGTCCATGTCGAAGCCCGCGTCGCGCAGGGCGCGGATCTTCTCCTCCTCCTTCACCTTGGTCTCGATGAAGGCCTCGACGTCCGGGTGGTCCACGTCGAGGACGACCATCTTGGCCGCGCGGCGGGTGGCGCCGCCGGACTTGATGGTGCCGGCCGAGGCGTCGGCGCCGCGCATGAAGGAGACCGGGCCGGAGGCGTTGCCGCCGGAGGAGAGCAGTTCCTTGGAGGAGCGGATCCGGGAGAGGTTGAGGCCGGCGCCGGAGCCGCCCTTGAAGATCATGCCCTCTTCCTTGTACCAGTCGAGGATCGACTCCATGGAGTCGTCGACGGACAGGATGAAGCAGGCGCTGACCTGCTGGGGCTGCTTGGTGCCGACGTTGAACCAGACCGGCGAGTTGAAGCTGAACACCTGGTGGAGGAGGGCGTGCGTCAGCTCGTGCTCGAAGATCTCGGCGTCGTCCTTGGTGGCGAAGTAGCCGTGCTTCTCACCGGCGGCGCGGTAGGTGAGCACCACGCGGTCGATGATCTGCTTCAGGCTCCACTCGCGCTGCGGGGTGCCGACGGCGCCGCGGAAGTACTTGGACGTGACGATGTTGACGGCGTTGACCGACCAGAAGTCGGGGAACTCGACGCCGCGCTGCTCGAAGTTGATCGAGCCGTCGCGCCAGTTGGTCATGACGACGTCACGCCGCTCCCAGCGGACCTCGTCGTACGGGTGCACGCCAGGAGTGGTGTAGATGCGCTCCATCGGGAGGCCGCCCTTCGGCGCCTTGGCGCCCTTGACCGCGGCCTTCTCGGACTTCGACCCGCGCGCCGAACCGCTCGTGGTGTCTGTCACTTCTCGCTCCTCCTCCTGGGCAAACGCCCGAAGTGCCCTGAAAAGTCCGGGCACTGCTGGTTCGTTCTTCCGGTGTGCGGGCAGGCGGAGACCTTGCCTGCTTGCGCACGGTTTGTAGTGTTCTGTGCCCCGTTTTCGGGCACGCGTGGGCCCCGCGGGGCCATGGTGGTGCGACGGGGCCCGCCCGGGGCCCGGTGCCGGCGTCCGCTAGGGCGCGGCGGCGGAGACGGACACGGGGGTGTCGTCCGCCTCGGGGGCGCGGGGCCGTTCGACGCGGAGTTCCGCGATGGCGGCCTCGAAGTCCTCAAGTCCGTCGTACGCCTGGTACACGGAGGCGAAGCGCAGGTAGGCGACCACGTCGAGCTCCTTGAGCGGGCCGAGTATGGCCAGCCCCACGTCGTGGGTGGTCAGCTCGGCGTTGCCGCTGGCGCGCACGCACTCCTCGACCCGCTGCCCGAGCTGGGCCAGCGCGTCCTCGGTGACCGGGCGGCCCTGGCAGGCCTTGCGGACGCCGGTGATGACCTTCTGCCGGGAGAACGGCTCGGTGACGCCGCTGCGCTTGATGACCATCAGCGCGGCCGTCTCCACCGTGGTGAAGCGGCGGCCGCAGTCCGGGCACTGCCGACGGCGGCGGATGCAGCTGCCGTCCTCGGTGGTCCGGCTGTCGACAACACGGCTGTCGGAGTGCCGGCAGAAGGGGCAGTGCACCTCGGGATCCCTCCCTGGCAGAACGTTCGGACCTCTTGAGTCTATGCGATGTGCCCCCGGCCTGGGCAAGCCGATCATGCGGGGTGACCACTAGTACTGGGCACGGATGATGACTGTAGCCACTACATCTAGGAGTCCGGGGGAGGTGAGCACCATGGCGTGTCGATGCCGCGACGGCGCCGATTAGACTGCCGGAGTCGAGTTCTGCTCGAACATTTACTCGATGTACAACAAAGCCTTGATCGAGTCAGTCAACTCCCGAATAATTCACTCGAACGTGTGTTTGGCGCAACCTTTCGATAGGAGGCGCGTTGGGCTGGAAAAGGGGAGAGGACAGCCGTCGAGAGGGGCCGCCGTGAACACGATCGAAAGCAACACCATCCCGGTGCAGGAACACTCCCAGTTCAAGGTGGGGCAGCGCACCACGAATCAACAGGGTCTGGACATCAGCATGGACCGTAGCGAAGACCACCGTCTCCCCGGCGCGGCCCTGTCCGGAACGGCCCGCGTTCCGGACCAGCCGATCGAACACTCCGCCGCCCTGGACGACGGCCATCCCTCCCCCGCCCGCGCGATGCCCGGCCGCCCCCCCGGGATCCGCACCGACGAGGCCGGTCTCACCGAGCGCCAGCGCCGGGTGATCGAGGTCATCCGGGATTCCGTCCAGCGCCGCGGCTACCCGCCGTCCATGCGCGAGATCGGCCAGGCCGTCGGCCTGTCCAGCACCTCCTCGGTGGCCCACCAGCTGATGGCCCTGGAGCGCAAGGGCTTCCTGCGCCGGGACCCGCACCGCCCGCGCGCCTACGAGGTCCGCGGCGTCGAGGTGGCCCGCCCGAACACCGCCGAGACGGCCGGGCGCCCGTCCACCTCCTACGTCCCGCTGGTCGGCAGGATCGCCGCCGGCGGGCCGATCCTGGCCGAGCAGACGGTCGAGGACGTCTTCCCGCTGCCCCGCCAGCTGGTCGGCGAGGGCGAGCTGTTCGCGCTCACCGTGCGCGGCGACTCGATGATCGAGGCCGCCATCTGCGACGGCGACTGGGTCACCGTGCGCCGCCAGCCGGTCGCCGAGAACGGCGACATCGTGGCCGCGATGATCGACGGCGAGGCCACCGTCAAGCGGCTCAAGCGCGAGGACGGCCGGATCTGGCTGATGCCGCACAACTCCGCGTACGAGCCGATCAACGGCGACAACGCGACCATCCTGGGCAAGGTCGTCGCGGTCCTGCGCCGCCTCTGACTCCTGTGCCGCGGCCGACGGCACCGGAAGGGGGTCCACCCCTCGTGCGGGGGGCCCCGCCGGCGTTCCCGGCCCGGGAGCCCCCCGGCCCAGTCTCGTATAAACAAAAGAAGCAGCCCACGATTTTTGGTGTGTAGATATCAGTGTA
>NZ_JBHXTL010000019.1:0-92315 GCF_042677365.1 Kitasatospora sp. NPDC127116 | reverse complement strand
GGCGCGCTCCTCGGCCGACAGCAGCTCGATCCGGCCGATCGGCAGCTCGGGCCGGGCGGCCACCGCCGCCAGCAGCCGGCCGAGGCGCACGGCGACGGCCTCGACGGTCTCCCGGTCGAAGAGGTCGGTGGCGTAGTCGAGGGCGCAGTCGATCCCGGCGGGCTCGCCGTCGGGGCCGAAGGACTCCTCGGCGATCAGGCTGAGGTCGAACTTGGCGGAGCCGTTGCCCGCCGCGAGCGGCTCGACGTGCAGGCCCGCCGTGGCCGGCTCGGCCCGCTCGTTGCTCTGGAGCACCAGCATGATCTGGAACAGCGGGTGGCGGGCCAGCGAGCGGGCCGGCCTGAGCTCCTCCACCAGGCGCTCGAACGGCACGTCCTGGTGGGCGTAGGCGCCGAGGGCGGTCTCCCGGGCGCGGCCGAGCAGTTCGGCGAAGCTCGGGTTCCCGGACGTGTCGGTGCGCAGCACCAGGGTGTTGACGAAGAAGCCGACCAGCTCGTCCAGCGCCTCGTCGCCGCGCCCGGCCACCACCGAGCCGATCGGGACGTCGGTGCCCGCGCCGAGGCGGGTGAGCAGCGCGGCGAGGGCCGCCTGCACCGTCATGAACAGGGTGACCCGGTGGGCCCGGGAGAGGGCGACCAGTTCGCGGTGGCACTCGGCGTCCAGGGTGAGCGCCACCCGGTCGCCGCGGTGGGAGGCGACGGGCGGGCGGGGGCGGTCCAGCGGCAGCGTCGCCTCGTCCGGGAGGTCCGCCAGGGTCTCGCGCCAGTGGGCGAGCTGGCGGGCCGCCAGGCTCTCGGGGTCGCTCTCCTCGCCGAGCAGCTCGCGCTGCCAGAGCGCGTAGTCGGCGTACTGGACGGGCAGCGGCGCCCGGCCGGGGGCGGTGCCCTCGGTGCGGGCCGCGTAGGCGCCGGTGAGGTCGCGGACCAGCGGGCCGAGGGACCAGCCGTCGCTGGCGATGTGGTGCAGCGCCAGGACCAGCACGTGCTCCTCGGCCGCGACCCGCAGCAGGGCGGCGCGGACGGGGAGTTCGGTGCGCAGGTCGAAGGCGTGGCGGCACAGCCCGGCCACCGTGGCGGCCACCTCGTCGGCGGGGCAGTCCCGGGTGTCGAGCGGGACCACGGCCTCCCCGGCCGGAAGGACGCGCTGGTAGGGGGTGCCGTCGAACTCCTCGATCAGGGTGCGCAGGCTCTCGTGCCGGGCGACCACGTCGCCGAGGGCGAGCTCCAGCGCGGCGGCGTCCAGCTCCCCCGTCAGGCGCAGCGCCAGCGGCGCGTTGTAGAGGGCGCTCGGGCCTTCCATCCGGTCGATCAGCCACAGGCGCTGCTGGGCGAAGGACAGCGGGACGCGGTCGGGGCGCTCACGGCCCGTACCGAGCGCCGCCCGCTCGGAGCCGGCGCCCAGGCGGGCGGCCAGCCCGGCCGCGCTCGGCGCCTCGAAGACGTCCCGGATCCCCAACTCGGCACCCAGCGCCGCCCGCACCCGGCTGAGCAGCTTGGTGGCCAGCAGCGAGTGGCCGCCCAGGTCGAAGAAGTCGTCGTCGATACCGACGCCCTCCAGGCCGAGCACCTCCGCGAACAGCCCGCACAGGATCTCCTCCTGCGGGGTGCGCGCCGCACGACCGGCCGACAGCGCCCCGAAGTCCGGTGCCGGGAGGGCGGACCGGTCCAGCTTGCCGTTGGCGTTCAGCGGCAGCGCGTCCAGCGGCACGATCGCGGCCGGCAGCATGTAGCCGGGCAGCGTCCGGGCGGCGGTGGCGCGCAGCTCGGCCGGGTCGAGCGGGCCGTCGGCGACCACGTACGCGACCAGGCGCAGCCCGTCCCCGTCGGGCAGGACGGCCGCCTGGAGCACCCGCGGGTGGGCGGTCAGGGCGCGCTCGATCTCGCCCAGTTCGATCCGGAAGCCGCGGATCTTCACCTGGTGGTCGGTGCGGCCGAGGTACTCCAGCTCCCCGTCACGGGTGCGGCGCACCAGGTCCCCGGTGCGGTACATGCGCGCGCCCGGCTCGAACGGGCAGGCCACGAAGCGCTCCGCCGTCAGGCCCGGCCGCGCCAGGTAGCCGCGGGCCAGGCCGGCGCCCGCGAGGTACAGCTCCCCCGGCACCCCCGCCGGGACGGGGTTGAGGTACTCGTCGAGGACGTGGCAGCGGGTGCCGGCGACGGTGCGTCCGAGGACGGGCCGCCCGGTGGCCTCCAGCGGGTGGGTCAGGGCGTCGACGGTGCACTCGGTCGGGCCGTAGAGGTTGTGGGCGGCGGTGCCCGGGGCCTCGCGCAGCCGCGTCCAGAGCGCCTGGCCGACGGCCTCGCCGCCGAGCAGCACCAGGGCCGGCGCGGGCTCCTCCAGCAGGCCCTCCTCGATCAGCTGCTCGGCGTAGGAGGGCGTCACCTCCAGGACGCCGATGCCCTGCCGGCGCGTGTGGCGGACCAGGGCCCGGGCGTCGCGCCGCACGTCGCCGCCGATCAGGTGCAGCTCGTGGCCGGCGACCAGCCACAGCAGGCCGTCCCAGGAGGCGTCGAAGCAGAGCGAGGCGGTGAGCGCGACCCGCTGCCGGGCGACCCCGGCCATCACGCCCGCGCGGTGGGCGGCCAGCAGGGCGGCGATGCCGCCGTGCGGCACCACGACGCCCTTGGGGCGGCCGGTGGAGCCGGAGGTGAAGATGACGTAGGCGGCGTCGGCCGCCGTGGCCCGCGGGGCCGGGTCGGTCTGCGGGCCTTCCGCGCCCTCGGCGAGGTCGAGCGCGGGGTGCCCGTCGAGCACCTCGGGCAGCGGCCAGCGGTCGTCGGTGAGCACCAGCGCCGGGCGGGCCTCGGCCAGCATGTGCGCCGTCCGCTCGGCCGGGTACTCGGCGTCCAGCGGCAGGTGGGCGCCGCCGGCCTTGAGCACCGCGAGGACGGCCACCACCGTCTCGGCCGAGCGCGGCAGGGCCAGCGCCACCACGCGCTCGGGGCCGATGCCCCGGGCGATCAGCGCGTGGGCGAGCCGGTTGGCGCGGGCGTTCAGCTCGGCGAAGGTCAGCGAGAGCTCGCCGCAGACCAGGGCCACCGCGTCCGGGGTGGCCGCGGCCTGTGCCTCGAAGACGGCCGGCACCAGGGGCACCGTCGCGGGCGGCGGGGTGTGGTCGGCCGCCTCCGCGGCGCGCCGCCCGGCGGGCAGGACGTCCAGCTCGGCGACGGACCGCCGGGGGTCGGCGGCGACCTGGCGGAGGACCGACTCCAGGGCGGCGGTCAGCTGTTCGGCGCTCTCGCGGTCGAACAGGTCGGTGGCGTACTCCAGGACGCCGGCCAGCCCCGCGGCGGCGCCCTCGGCGCCCTGCCGCTCGACCAGGCGCAGGGTGAGGTCGAAGGTGGCCGTCCCGAAGTCGACCGGCTCCTCCGTCACCGTCACGCCGGGCAGGTCCGGGCCGTCCTCGGCGGCGCCCGCGAAGGCCAGCATCACCTGGAACAGCGGGTGGCAGGCGGTCGAGCGGGTCGGGTTCAGCTCCTCCACCAGGCGCTCGAAGGGCACGTCCTGGTGCGCGTGGGCGGCCAGGTCGCTCTCCCGGACCCTCGCCAGCAGCTCGGCGAAGCTCGGGCGGCCGGACAGGTCGGTGCGCAGCACCAGGGTGTTGGCGAAGAAGCCGACCAGCTCCTGCACGGCCTCGTCGAGGCGGCCGGCCAGCGGGGTGCCGATGGGCAGGTCGGTGCCCGCGCCGAAGCGGTGCAGCAGGGTGGCGTACGCGGCCCGCAGGACCATGAAGAGGGTCACGCCGTGCTCGGCGGCGAGCTCGGCGAGCCGGGCGTGCAGGTCGGCGTCGAACTCCAGCGGGACGACCGCGCCGCGGTGGGTGGCGACCGGCGGGCGGGGGCGGTCCAGCGGCAGCGGGAGTTCCTCGGGCGCGCCGGCCAGCGCCTCGCGCCAGTGGGCGAGCTGGCGGGAGAGCGGGCTCTCGGGGTCGTCCTCGTCGCCGAGCAGTTCGTGCTGCCAGAGCGCGTAGTCGGCGTACTGGACGGGCAGCGGCTCCCACGGCGGGGCGTCGCCGGCGAGGCGGGCCCGGTAGGCGTCGGTGAGGTCGCGGTAGAGCGGGCCCAGCGAGGCGCCGTCCCCGGCGATGTGGTGGACGACCAGGACCAGCACGTGCTCCTCGGCCCCCTCGGGCCGCAGGTAGGCGTGGACCGGGAGGTCGGTGGCGAGGTCGAAGGTGTGGCCGGCGAGTTCGTCGCTCGGGCGGTCGGTGACGGTGAGCAGGCCGGTCGCGGGGGCGTCGAGGACGCGCTGGTACGGGGTGCCGTCGTGCTCGCCGAAGACGGTGCGCAGGGCCTCGTGCCGGTGCACGACGTCGCCGAGGGCGGCCTCCAGGGCGGCGGGGTCGAGCGGGCCGCGCAGCCGCAGGGCGAGGGTGACGTTGTAGGTGGCCGAGGGGCCGTCGGCCCGGGCCAGGAACCAGAGCCGGCGCTGGGCGAAGGAGAGCGGCACCCGCTCGGGCCGGACGACGGGCCGCAGCGCCGGGCGGGCCGGGGCGGGGGTGCCGGTCGCGCGGTCGGCGAGCCGGTCGGCGAGCCCGGCGACGGTCGGGGCCTGGAAGAGGTCGCCGATGGCGAGTTCGACGCCGAGCTCGGTGCGGGCCCGGCCGACCAGGCGGGTGGCGAGCAGGGAGTGGCCGCCGAGGGCGAAGAAGTCGTCGTCGATGGTGATGTCGTCGATGCCGAGGAGTTCGCCGTAGAGCTCGCAGAGCACCCGTTCGCGCTCGTCGCGCGGGGCGCGCCCGGTGTCGTCGGCGGCGAGGTCGGGGGCGGGCAGGGCGCGGCGGTCGACCTTGCCGTTGGCGTTGAGCGGCAGCGCGTCCAGCAGGACGACCACGGCGGGGACCATGTAGCCGGGCAGCGCGGTGCCGGCGAAGGCGCGCAGCTCGGCCGGGGCGAGCGAGTCCTCGGCGGTGCAGTAGGCGACCAGCCGGGTGTCGCCGGGGCGGTCCTCGCGGGCGATCACGATGACCTGGCGGACGGCGGGGTGGCGGGACAGCGCCGCCTCGATCTCGCCGAGTTCGATCCGGAAGCCGCGCAGCTTGACCTGCCCGTCGATCCGGCCGAGGAACTCCACGGCGCCGTCGGCGCGCAGCCGCACCAGGTCCCCGGTGCGGTACATACGGCCGCCGGGCAGGTACGGGCAGGCGACGAAGCGTTCGGCGGTCAGGCCGGGACGGCCCAGGTAGCCGCGGGCCAGGCCGGCGCCGGCGAGGTACAGCTCGCCGGGGACGCCGGGCGGGACGGGGCGCAGCCGGGCGTCGAGGACGTAGCTGCGCATGTTGTCGAGCGGGCCGCCGATCGGCACCCGGGGGCCGTCGAGGTCGGCGGGGGCGAGCGGGTGGTGGGTGGCGAAGGTGGTGGTCTCGGTGGGGCCGTAGACGTGGGCGAGCAGCAGCCCGGGGCAGGCCTCCAGGACCCGGCGCAGCAGCACCCCGGAGGCGGCCTCGCCGCCGGTGCAGACGACGCGCAGGGCGGCGAAGGTCTCCGGGGCCTGCTCGGCGACGAGGTCGAACAGGGCCTTGGTGAGGAAGACGGCGGTGACGTCGTGGCGGGTGGTGACGGCGTGCAGGGCGGTGGCGTCGAGGGCGCCGGGCGGGGCGACCACGACGGTGCCGCCGGCCAGCAGCGGCGTCCAGATCTCGTAGGTGGCGGCGTCGAAGGCGTGCGGGGAGTGCAGCAGGACGCGCTGGTGGCGGCCGTCCTGCCAGCGCCGGTCGGCGGCGAGGTCGAGCACGTCGCGGTGGCGCACGGCGACGCCCTTGGGGCGGCCGGTGGAGCCGGAGGTGTACATCGCGTAGGCGAGCTGGTCCGGGTGGACGGGCACGCCGGGGCGGTGGGCCGGGGCGCCGGCCTCGTCGCCGGGGCGGACCACGGCGGCGCCGTGCGGGAAGCCCGGGTCGGCGCGGTCGGTGAGCAGCACGGGGGCGCCGGTGTCGGCGAGCACGCCGGTCATCCGCTCGGGCGGCAGGCCGGGGTGCATGGGGACGTAGCAGCCGCCGGCCTTGAGGACGGCCAGGGTGGCGACGACGACGTCGGCGGAGCGCTCCATCAGCATCGCGACGGGGGTCTCGGGGCCGACGCCGAGGGCGGTGAGGTGGTGGGCGAGGCGGTTGGCGCGGGTGTCGAGTTCGGCGTAGGTCAGGGTGCCGCCGTCGTGGACGAGGGCGGTGGCGTGCGGGGTGCGGTCGGCCCGGCGCTCGAAGGACTCGACGAGGGTGCCGCTCCACCGGGGGGCCTCGGTGGCGTTCCATTCGACGAGGATGCGGGTGCGCTCCTCGGGGGCGAGCACGTCCAGGGTGGCGATGGGCGCGTGCGGGTCGGCGGCGGCGCCGGCCAGCAGCCGGCCGAGCCGGTCGGCGAGGGCGGTGACGGTGGCGCGGTCGTAGAGGTCGGCGGCGTACTCGATCGAGCCGGTGAGCCCGGCGGGGGCGCCGTCCGGGCCGTGCTGTTCGGCGATGCCGATGTTGAGGTCGAACTTGGCGACGCGCAGGCCGATCGGTTCCGGTGCGCTCTCCAGCCCGGGCAGGTCGGGTGCGGCGTCCTGCCCGTGGTTCTGCAGCACCAGCAGGGTCTGGAACAGCGGGTGGCGGCCGAGCGCGCGGGGCGGGTTGAGCTCCTCGACGAGGCGCTCGAAGGGGAGGTCCTGGTGGGCGAAGGCGTCGAGCTGGGCCTCCCGGACCCGGCCGAGCAGCTCGGCGAAGCTCGGGTCGCCGGACGTGTCGGCCCTCAGCACCAGGGAGTTGACGAAGAAGCCGACCAGGTCGTCCAGGGCCTCGTCGGCGCGCCCGGCGACGCCGGTGCCGAGCGGGATGTCGGTGCCGGCGCCGAGCCGGGTGAACAGGGCGGCCAGGCCGGCCTGGAGGACGGTGAACAGGGTGGTGCGGTGGGTGCGGGCGAGGGTGAGCAGGGCGGTGTGCAGACCGGCGTCCCAGGCGAGGTCGACGGAGTCGGCGGCGCCGGTGGGGGCGGGCGGTCGGGGGCGGTCGGTCGGCAGCTCCAGTTCCTCCGGCAGGCCCGCCAACGCGGTCCGCCAGTAGTCGAGTTGACGGGCGAGCAGGCTCTCGGGGTCGCGCTCGTCGCCGAGCAGGTCGCGCTGCCAGAGCGCGTAGTCGGCGTACTGGATCGGCAGCGGATCCCACGACGGGGCGCCGCCGGCGAGGCGGGCCCGGTAGGCCTCGGCGAGGTCGCGCAGCAGGGGGCCGAGCGACCAGCCGTCGCCGGCGATGTGGTGGAGCACGACGAGCAGCACGTGCTCGGTCGGGGAGAGGGTGAACACCGTGACCCGGATGGGCAGTTCGCGGCTCAGGTCGAAGGTCTCGGCGGCGGCCGCGTCCCGGTGGGCGGGGTAGTCGGCCGGTGCGCGGTCCAGCACCAGGAAGCGCGGCCGCGCCTCCTCGGCGGGCAGGATCCGCTGCACCGGGACTCCCCCGACCACCGGGAACACCGTGCGGAGGGCCTCGTGCCGGGCGACCACGTCCGCCGTCGCGGCGCGCAGCGCGGCGGTGTCGAGCTCGCCGCGCAGGCGCAGGGCGAACGGCAGGTTGTACAGCGCGGTCGGCCCCTCGATCTGGTCGATCAGCCAGAGACGCTGTTGGGCGTACGAAACCGGGATCACGGTGCTTCCTCTACTCACGTCACGGCACGGCACGGGGTGTTCGGGATGGGGACGGTCGGTCGGCGGTCAGACGGCGGCCAGGTCCGGGCGGACGCTGGGCCGGCAGTCCAGGACGTCGACCGGCTGTCCCATCGAGACGGCGATCCTGCGGTCGCCTCGGTACGGGTCCCGGCCGTGTGCGCAGAGCACGTTGTCGACCAGCATCACGTCGCCGACCTGCCACCGCTCGCGAACGGTCGCGGCGTGGTACGCCTCGTTGAGGGCGTCGACGTCGGCGCTCCCGAGCGGTTCGGCGTCACCGAATCCGGTGTTGAACGGCAGGCCGTCCGGGCCGAACTCCTCGGTCATCGCCTCGTGGATGTCCGGGTCGAGCGACCACTCGTTCCAGAACGCGAGGTGGTTGAACCAGACCTCCTCACCCGTGCGCGGGTGGTGGATGGTGGCGGGGCGCAGCTGGCTGGTGCGCAGGTTGCCGTCCGGGCGCCACTCGCAGGTGATGCCGTTCTCCCGGCAGTAGGCCTCGACCTCGGCGGGGTCCTCGGTGGCGAAGGCGGTGCGCCAGCCGAGGGAGACGTAGTCCGAGTAGGCGCGGGTGAGCGTCCAGCCGGAGGTCCGCCCCCGCTCGACCAGGTGTGCCGGCAGGTGGTCGAGCACCTTGCGGCAGTCGGCGGTCGGGGTGGCCCCGCCCTCCTCGGGGGCGATCAGGCAGGCGAAGAGCAGCCGGCCGGGGAACGTGAGGGTGTAGCTGTTCTCGTTGTGCATCCGGATCGGCTGGGCCGGCGGCAGGTCGGTCGAGGAGAAGACCCCGTTGCCGTAGTCGCTGCGCGGGGTGGCCTTCTCGCGGTAGGGGGTGCGCTCGGGGATGAGCACGTCGCGCACGGCCGCGACGTCCTCGGTGCTCGCGACCGGCAGGCCGCGCAGGAAGATAGTGCCGTGGCGGTGCAGGGCGTCGGTGAGCTCGGTCTCGTTCTCCCGCAGCCAGTCGCAGGCCTCGCCGAGGTCGGCGGTGCGCGGGGCGTGGGCGAGGGCCGGGCGGCCGGGGTTCAGTTCCCAGGTCGGCATGGCGGCGCTCACTGGTGGGCGAGGGAGGCGACCAGGCTGGCCGGCCTGATGTCGGTCCAGTTGGCCTCGATGTAGTCGAGGCAGCCCTGGCGGGTGTCCTCGCCGTGGACGGTGGTCCAGCCGGCGGGCACGTCGATCCAGACCGGCCAGAGGGAGTGCTGGTTCTCGTCGTTGGCCAGGACCAGGTAGCCGGCGTTGTCGTCCTCGAACGGGTTGCTCATGGTGTCCTCCTTGGGTTGATTCGAAGGTACGGGCGGCCCGGGGCCCGCAACGGCAGGAGGCGAGGCAGGTACGCGGCAGTTCGGTGCGGGTGGCTGCCGCCGTCGGACGTCAGCGCGGGAGGAGGCGGACCGGGAAGCGGTCCAGGCCGAAGTTGATGATCGAGCGGTTGTGGGTGACCGGCCCGGTCGGCTCGATGACGGCGACGCGTTCCAGCATCGCCGTGAACAGGGCGCCGAGTTCGGCCTTGGCCAGCGGTGCGCCGATGCAGTAGTGGGCGCCGAGGCCGAGGGCGAGGTGCTTGTTGGGGCTGCGGTCGAGCAGGATCTCCTCGGGCCGGTCGAAGGCCTCCGGGTCCCGGTTGGCGGACCACACCCAGACGGCGACCCGGTCGCCGCGCCGGATGGTGTGGCCGTCGAGTTCGGTGTCCCGGCTCGCGGTGCGCAGGGTGTGCAGCCCGACCGAGGTCCAGCGCAGGAGTTCGTCCAGGGCCGAGTCCATGCCGACCTCGCCGCGCTGCAGCTTCCGCCACAGTTCCGGGTTCCGGGTGAGGGTGTGCAGGCCCATGGCGGCGGTGTGACGGACCGTCTGGACGCCGCCGACCACGATGTTGTCCAGGTTGAGCACGACGTCCTCGACCGGCAGCAGCTTGCCGCCGACCCGGTAGGTCGCCATCTTGCTGATCAGGTCGTCCTTCGGGTTCGTCCGGCGCAGCATCACCTGGTGCAGCAGGTACGGGATGAGCTGCTGGTGGCCGGCCCGGCGCTCCTCGGGGGTGTTGCCGAGGAACGCGACGTCGCAGACCCGTTCGACCATCTCGCGGTCCTGCTCGGGGACGTCCAGGAGGTCGCACATGACGGACAGCGGGAGGGCGGAGACGGCGTCGACGAGGTCGACCTCGCCCAGTTCGACGGCCTTCTCGACGATCGAGGCGGCGAGGTCGGTGATGCCGCGGGCGGCGCCGCGCACCGGGCCGGGGGCGAAGAACGGGTTGGCGGGGGCGCGCAGTTCGCGGTGCCGGGGCGGGTCGGTGAGGGCCATCATCCGGCCGGAGCCGACCGGGACGTTGCCCTCGCCGGCGCCGAGCAGCGAGCCCTGTTCGGAGCTGTAGAGGGCGGCGTTGCGCAGCACCTCGGCGGAGTGCCGGTAGGAGAGCACCGACCAGACCTGCCCGTCGTCGACGGTGTCGGTGCGGTGGACGGCGGACTCCCGGCGCAGCTCCGCGACCAGCGCGGGGGTGTCGGGGCGGGCCCACAGGTCGGGGTCGGTGAGGTCGACCGCGGTGGTGGTTGGCATCAGTGCTCCGTCGTGGACTGGTGGGCGGCGCCGGGCCGCGCGATGAGGGAGGAGAGCAGGTCGACCGGGCCGGGCCGGTCGACGGTGGCGAGCAGGTGGCCGCCGGGGACGACGTGGTGGCCGGAGCCGCCGCGGGTGTGGGCGGCCCAGCCTTCGAGGCCGCCCACGGCGAGGAGGGGGTCCTCGACGCCGACGACGGTGTGCAGGGCGGAGCCGATCGGCGGGTGGGGCCGGGGCCGGTAGGTGTCGACCACGGCCAGGTCGGTGCGGATGCCGCGCAGCGCGTTCTCCTTCAGGTCGGCGTCGCCCTCGACGAGTTCGCCCATCCCGGCCAGCCGCAGCAGTTCGTCGGCGGTGTACCGGGGGCGGTCCGCCCCGGCCCAGGCGGCGGGCGGCGAGGCGGCGGCGGCGACGACCAGCTCGGGGCGCCGCTCGGCGGGCAGCGCCCGGGCGACCTCGTAGCCGAGCAGGGCGCCGAAGCTCTGCCCGTAGAAGCCGAACCGGCCGGTCAGGTGCGGGGTGAGGGCCTCCAGGACGGCGTCGACCAGCAGGTCGAAGCTCGCGGGCATCGGGTGGCCGAGCCGGCCGCCGCGGGCCGGCGGTCGCAGTGCCCAGACCTCGGCGGCCGGGGCGAGGGCGCGGGCCAGCGGGGTGTAGGCGGTGGCGTCGCCCCCGGCGTGCGGGAAGCAGAACAGCCGGTAGGGGCGGTGGGGTTGGGGCACTGGGACGAACAGCCAGTCCCCCTCGACGCGGGGCCGCACCCGCAGCGCGGTGGTCATGCGCCGGCCGCCCGGGCGCGGGCGGTCAGGGCGGGCCGGGGGGCGGCGGCGCCGGCCGCGGCGGCCTGCCCGACGGTGGCGGTGAAGGCGGCCAGGTCGGCCGAGTCGAGCAGGTGGCGCAGCTGGAGTTCGATGCCGAGCCGGCGGCGCAGCAGGTGGACGACCCGCAGCGCGGCGATCGAGTGGCCGCCGAGCGAGAAGAAGTCGTCGGTGGGCCGGACGCCGGTGACGCCGAGCACGGTGCTCCAGACCTCGGCGACCTGCTCCGCCAGTCCGCCGGTGCCGGCCGCCGCCTCCTGCGCGGGGGCGGCGGGGGCGACGGGGACGGGCAGCGCCGCCAGGTCGACCTTGCCGTTGGGGGTGAGCGGCAGGGCGTCCAGCACGGTGATCACCGAGGGCACCAGGTGGGCGGGCACGGTGGCCCGCAGCCGCTCGGTCAGCTCGGCGGCGGTGACGGCGCCGGTGACGTAGCCGGCCAGGCGCCGGTCGCCGGGGGCGGGCTCGTGGACGGTGACGGCGGCGGCCTGGACGCCCGTCAGCCGGGCCAGGGCGTGCTCGACCTCGCCGAGCTCGATCCGGTAGCCGCGCAGCTTGACCTGGCGGTCCACCCGGCCGACGTACTCCAGCCGGCCGCCCTCGCCGCGCCGGGCCTGGTCGCCGGTGCGGTACATCCGGGCTCCCGGCCCGCCGGACGGGTCGGCGACGAAGCGCTCGGCGGTCAGTGCGGACCGGCCGACGTAGCCGTGGGCGAGTCCGGGCCCGGCCAGGTACAGCTCGCCGACGACGCCGTCGGGGACGGCGGCGAGCTTCTCGTCCAGCAGGTGCAGGCGCACCCCGGGCAGCGGTTCGCCCAGGTGCGGCCCGGGGCCGCTGATCGGCGCGGTGACGGCGTCGACGGTGCACTCGGTGGGCCCGTACAGGTTGAGCGCGTCGATGCCGCCGTCGGCCAGCTCCCGCCAGGTGCCCTCGGGGACGGGCTCGCCGCCCATGAACAGCCGCGGCACCCGGGCGCCGGCGAGCGGCTCGCGCAGCAGTTCCCAGTGCGAGGGGGTCAGGTCGAGGTCGGTGACGGCGTGCTCGGCCAGCAGGGCGGCGACCCGGGCCGGGTCGGCGCGGTGCTCCTCGCCGATGACCAGGACGGTGTCGCCGCGGCAGATCCGGGCCCACTGCTGGACGGAGGCGTCGAAGGAGACGCTGGCGTTCCAGCCGACCACGCCGGGCTCGGCGCGGTAGGCGCCGGTGGCCTCCAGGGCCTCGACCAGGGCGGCGACGGCGCCGCGCGGCACCTCGACGCCCTTGGGGCGGCCGGTGGAGCCGGAGGTGTGGATGACGTAGGCCGGGTCGAGCGGGTGCGCCCCGGCCGGCAGGTCGGGCCCGTCGGCGGCGGCGTCCGGGCGCAGCACCGGCACGCCCTCGGCGGCCGGGAGGCCGTCGGCGCTGATCAGGGCGGCGAGCCCGGCGTCGGTGGCCATGAAGGCGAGCCGCTCGGCGGGGTAGGCCGGGTCGAGCGGGACGTAGGCGGCGCCGGCCCGCCAGACGGCGAGCAGGGCGACCGGCAGGTCGGCGGTGCGGCCGAGGTGGACGCCGACCCGGTCGCCGCGGCCGACGCCGAGGGCGCGCAGGGCGCGGGCCAGGGCGGCGGTGCGGCGGTCGAGTTCGGCGAAGTCCAGGCGGTCGGCGCCGGCCAGCACGGCGGTGCGCCCGGGGTGGGCGGCGACGGTGGCGCGCAGGCGGTCCAGCAGATCGGTCATGACGGGTCCTCAGAGGTCTCGGGCGGCGGCGGCCATGGTGTGCAGGGCGGTGGCGTAGGTGTCGATGAACTGCTCGGCGGTGCTGTCGGTGACCAGCGAGCGCTGGTGGTCCACCGCGAGCAGCACCCGCTGGGTGACCGGGTCCTGGATCACCGAGGCGCCGAAGGCGAAGCTGTTGGGTTCGTGGCGCAGGGTCGGCTCGGTGCCGATCCGGCCGTCCACGATGCGGGCCGAGCTGAGCCGGCCGAGGGCGTGGAAGCGCAGGTAGCCGAACTGGCTGTCCAGCGCGGTGTCGGTCATCAGCCGGGCGAGCCGGGCGAAGGGCACCCGGCGGTGCGGCATCATGTCCAGCTCCTCCCGGTGGACCTCGCGGACCAGGGCGAGCAGGTCGCCGGTGGGCTCGCAGCTCAGCGGGACGGTGTTGAGGAACAGCCCGTACACCTCGGTGCCGCCGAGCCGTTCCAGCCGGCCGTTGACGGCCAGGCCGGTGGTGACGCGCGGCTTCCCGGTGACGGCGGCGAGGGCGTGCAGGTGGGCGGCGAGCGCGACCGACTTGACCGGCACGCCGAGCGCGTCGGCGACGGTCCGCAGCTGGTCGGGCGCCTCGGGCAGCACCCGTTCGACGGTGCGCGGCGCCTCGTGCACGGACTCGCTGCCGGGGAACAGCTGGCCGCTGACGCCGGACAGCCGCTCGCGCCAGTAGCCGAGCGAGCGCTCGTCCCCGGCGGCCTGCCGTTCGACGGCCACGAAGTCGCGGAAGGCGGTGCGCGGCGGCGGGGTGGGCGCGCCGAGCGGATCGGCGGCGAGGGCGCCGTGGCGCTCCAGGATCTCGGTGAGCAGCGAGGTGAAGCTCCAGCCGTCGAGGATCGCGTGGTGCTCGGAGACGGTGAGCTGGAAGGCGTCCTCGGCCAGGCGCTGCACGGTGATCCGGAACAGCGGCGGGGCGGTGAGGTCGAAGGGCGTCCACCGGTGGGTGTCGAACACCTCGCGGATCGCGGTGTCCTGGTCCGCTTCGGCCGCGCCGCGCAGGTCGGCGAACTCAACGGGGGCGGGCAGCCGGCCGTGGACGAGCTGCAGCGGTTCGCCGTAGCCGGACAGGTCCAGGCCGGTGCGCAGCACGGCGTGGCGGTCCAGGGCCTCGGCGACGGAGCGGCGGAAGGCCTGTTCGTCGAGGTCGCCGGAGATCCGGTAGGAGTTGACGTTGTGGTAGCTGTCGGTGCCGCCGGCGATCTCCATGTGGAAGACCATGGAGAGCTGCATGGACACCATCGGGTAGGCGTCGACGACGCCGGGCGGCAGGTCGGCGCGGTCCTCCGGGGTGATCAGGGCGAACGGCTCGTGGGCGTCCGGGTCCTCGGTGACGGGCTTCGCCAGCGGCAGCAGGGCGGCGACGGTGGGGGCGTTGAAGACGTCGCGCAGGCTCAGCCCCCAGCCGCGCTCGTGCAGCGCGCCGGCCAGCTGGACGGCCCGGATGGAGTCGCCGCCGAGGTGGAAGAAGTCGTCGTGGACGCCGATGCCGTCCACCCCGAGGACCTCCGTCCAGACGGCGGCGAAGGCCTCCTCCTCCGGGGTGCGCGGCTCGACGTGGCGGCCCGCCGCGGCGGCGCTGCGCTGTCCGGGGGCGGGCAGGGCGGCGCGGTCCACCTTGCCGTTGACGGTGAGCGGCAGCGACTCCAGCACGGTGAAGGTCGCCGGGACCATGTACGGGGGCAGCGAGCGGCCGAGGAAGGCGCGGACGTCGGCGGGCTCGCGTCCGGTGACGTACGCGGCGAGGCGGTCCTCGTGCACGGTGACGACGCAGGCGTCGACGTCCGGGTGGGCGGCGAGGGCGTTCTCGATCTCGCCGAGCTCGATCCGGAAGCCGCGCAGCTTGACCTGGAAGTCGGCGCGCCCGATGTACTCCAGTCCGCCGCCGGGCAGCCGCCGGGCGACGTCGCCGGTGCGGTAGAGCCGGGCCCCGGGCGGGCCGTACGGGTCGGCGACGAAGCGCCCGGCGGTGAGGCCGGGGCGGCCCCAGTAGCCGTGGGCGAGGCTGCCGCCGCCGATGTACAGCTCGCCGGCCGCGCCGGGCGGCACCGGCCGCAGCCAGTCGTCCAGGACCTGGGCGCTCAGGTGCGGCATGGGCGTGCCGATCAGGCTGCGTTCGAAGCCCGCGCTGCCGGCCAGGTCGTGGGTGGTGACGTGGACGGTGGTCTCGGTGATGCCGTACAGGTTGCAGAGCCGGGCCGGGGGCGGCGGGTCGAGTTCGAACCAGCGCTGGACGACGGCCGGGTCCAGCGCCTCCCCGCCGAGCATGATCCACTTCAGCGCGGGCAGGGCGCGCGGGCTGCGGCGCAGCACCGGCTCCAGCTGGCGCAGCGCCGAGGGGGTGAGGCAGAGGCGGGTGACGCCCTCCTCCTCCAGCAGCTGGGCGAACTCCTCGGGCGAGCGGCTGGTCACGTACGGGACGACGACCAGGCGGGCGCCGTGCAGCAGGGCGCCCCACATCTCCCACACCGTCCAGTCGAAGGCGTAGCTGTGGAAGAGCGTCCAGGTCTCCTGCGGGCCGAAGCCGAAGTGCCGCTCGCCGTCCGCCATCAGCCGGCTGACGTGCTCGTGGGCGACGGCGACGCCCTTGGGGCGGCCGGTGGAGCCGGAGGTGAAGATGACGTAGGCGACGTCGCCGGGGCGGCCGGCGGCCGGCGGGCGGGTGTCCGGCCGGGCGGCCAGGTCGGCGGCCCCGGCGCTCAGGTCGTAGGCCTGCCAGGGGCCGTCGGGCACCAGGTCCGGGCGGTCGGTGACCACCAGGGCGACGCCGGTGTCGCCGAAGACCAGGGCGGCCCGGTCGGCGGGGGCGGCCAGGTCGACGGGCACGTAGGCGGCGCCGGTCTTGAGCACGCCGAGGACGGTGACCAGGACGTCGGCGGTGCGCTCCAGCAGCATGCCGATCCGGTCGCCGGGGCCGGCGCCGCGGGCGCGCAGGGCGTGCGCGAGGCGGTTGGCCCGGCGGTCCAGTTCGGCGTAGCTCAGGGTGCGGTCGGGGTCGCTGACGGCGGGCCGGTCGGGGTGGGCGTCGGCGGCCCGCTCGAACAGGTGGTGCAGGCAGTGGCCGGGGGTGTCGGTGGCCGTGCCCGCGTCCACGGGGCGGGTGGTCAGCCGCAGCACGGTGGCGTCGGGGTCGTCCAGGGCCGCGGTGAGCAGGGCGTCGTACTCGGCGGCCAGCCGGCGGACGGTCTGCGGGTCGAACAGCTCGCTGCGGTACTCGGCCTCGCCGCGCAGCTCGCCCCCGGCGTCCCCGCCGTCGAACACGGACCAGGTGAGGTCGAACTTGCTGGTGCCGTTGGAGCGCACCCGGCTGCGGGCGGTGGCCGCCGGGCCGAGCGCCAGCGGGCTGCGGTCCTCGCCGTGGGCGCCGAACACCACCTGGACCAGCGGCGGGTGCTGGGCGCTGCGGGCGGCGCCGAGCCGGTCGACGATCTGGTCGAAGGGCAGGTCGAGGTAGCCGTACGCCTCGAAGGCGACGTCCTGGACGTGCTCCAGCAGGTCCCGGAAGCCCAGCGCCGGCGCGAGCCGCAGGCGCAGCGGCAGCAGGTTCACGAAGTAGCCGAGCAGGTGCTCCAGTTCGGGGCGGTCCCGGGTGGTGACGGGGGTGCCGACCACCAGGTCGTCGGCGCCGGTCCAGCGGTTCAGCAGCAGGGCGAAGGCGGCCAGCTGGACGGTGAACGGGGTGACGCCCTCCGCCTCGGCCAGCGCGCGGACCCGCGCCGCCGTCCCGGGCGCGAGGCCGAACTCCTCGGTCCGGCCGGCCGCTCCGCGCTCGGCGGGCCGGGGCCGGTCGGTGGGCAGCTCCAGCAGGGCGGGGGCGCCGTCCAGCTGCTGCTTCCAGTAGGTCAGGTGCTCCTCGTAGGAGGTGCCGAGCTCCTCCTCGGCGCAGTCGGCGTACTGCACGGTCAGCTCCGGCAGCCGGGCCTGCCCGCCCCGCACCGCCGCGCCGTACAGCTCGGCGAGCTCGCGTTCGAAGACTTCGGCGGACCAGCCGTCCCAGACGATGTGGTGGACGGTGAACAGCACCGTGGTGCGCTCGTCGGCGAGCCGGAAGGCCTCGGCGCGCAGCAGCGGGCCGGCGGCCAGGTCGAAGGGCTCGGCGCAGCGGGCGGTGAGCAGGTCCTCCAGGCGCTCCTCCTGCCCGGGGCCGCTCAGCGGGCGCAGGTCGGTCACCGCGAGCGGCACGGCGAGGCGGTGGTGCACCTGCTGGCGGGGGCCGTCGGGGTGCAGCGCGAAGGTGGTGCGCAGCGTCTCGTGCCGGGCCGTGACGGCGTCCAGCGCGCGCTGGAGCAGGGCGAGGTCGAGCGGGCCGGTGACGTCGAGGGTCCAGGGGGTGCAGTAGGTGACGGCCCGCGGGTCGAGGCGGTCGAGGAACCAGAGGCCGCGCTGCAGCCCCGAGACGGGCGCGGTGCGCGCCGGGCGGTCGGACGGGCTCACGGCCTCGTTCCCTTCGTGTGCGGTGCGGCCCGTCATCGGGCGGCCAGCCGTTCGGCGATGGCGCTCACGGTCCGGGCCCGGAACACCAGTTGCGGGGGGACGCGGCTGCCGGTCTCCCGGGACAGCCGCATCGCGACCCGGACGGCGGCCAGCGAGTTGCCGCCGATCCGGAAGAAGTTGTCCTCGCGGCCGACCTCGGCGAGGTCGAGGACCTCGCGCATCGCCTCGGCGACCAGGCGTTCGGCCTCGGTCAGCGGGTCGGCGGCCCCGGTCGTCCCGGAGCCGTCGACGGCCCCCGTGGCGTCGGCGGCCCGGCGGCCGGCCGGGGCGGGCAGCGCCTTGCGGTCCACCTTGCCGTTGTGGTTGAGCGGCAGGGCGTCCAGGACGTCGAGGGTCGCGGGCACCATGTGCTCGGGCAGCAGGGCGGCCAGGTGGTCGAGCAGCGCGTCCGGGGCGGGGGCGCCGGCGGCGACGGTCACGTAGGCGGCGAGCCTGCGGTCGCCCGGGGCGGGCTCGTGGACGGCGACGGCGGCCTCCCGGACGGCCGGGTGGCGGGTGAGCGCGTCCTCGATCTCGCCGGGCTCGACCCGGAAGCCGCGGATCTTCACCTGGTCGTCGATCCGGCCGGTGACCTCCAGCAGGCCCTCGGCGTTGAGGTGGCCGAGGTCCCCGGTGCGGTAGAGGCGCTCGCCGGGGGCGCCGTACGGGGAGGCGACGAAGCGTTCGGCGGTGAGGCCGGGCCGGCCGAGGTAGCCGTGGGCGAGACCGCCGCCGGTGGCGTACAGCTCGCCGGTCGTTCCGGGCTCGACGGGGCGCAGCCGCTCGTCCAGGACGAGGACGCCCTTGCCGTTCAGCGGGACGCCGATCGGGACGGAGGCACCGGCGGTGTCGGCGGGGCCGACCCGGTGGCAGGTGGTCAGGCCGAGGCTCTCCACCGGGCCGTAGCCGTTGGCCACCGCCAGGCCCGGGTAGGCCTCCAGGGCCTTGGCCACATGGGTGACGGAGGCCCGCTCGCCGGCGGTGAAGGCCAGCTTGAGGCCGTCGTAGGTCTCCGGGAACTCCTCCAGCAGGAAGTTGAACAGGCTGGCGGAGAGCTGGAGCTGGGTGACGCCGTGGCGGCGGGTCAGCTCGGCGATGGTCTGCGGGTCCGGGCGCCGGCCGGGCTGGAGGACGCAGGCACCGCCGAAGCAGAGCGCGCCGTACAGCTCCAGGGCGAAGGCGTCCCAGGAGACCGGCGAGCACTGCAGCCAGACCTCCTCGGGGCCGAAGCGGGCGTAGTCCTGGCCGAGGTAGGTGGTGGTGAGCGCGCGGTGCGGGACGGCGACGCCCTTGGGGCGGCCGGTGGAGCCGGAGGTGAACATCACGCAGGCGAGGTCGGCGCCCCCGACCGGCAGGCCGAGGTCGTGCCCCGCGTACCGGGCGAGTTCGGCGGCCGAGGCGTCCAGGTCCACCTGCCGCCCGACCGGGAAGGGCACGGTGGCGCGCCGGTGGGTGACCACCGTGGCGGCGCCGGTGTCGGCGACCGCCCCGGCCAGCCGCTCGGCCGGGAAGTCCGGGTCGAGCAGGGTGTAGGCGGCGCCGGCCTTGAGGGCCGCCAGCAGGGCGACGACCAGCTCGGGCCCGCGCTCGGCCAGCACCGCGACGGTGTCGCCGCGTCCGATGCCGAGGCCCGTCAGGTGCCGGGCGAGCCGGTTCGCGGCGGTGTTCAACTCGCCGTAGCCGACGGTCCGTTCGCCGGAGATCAGGGCGACGGCCCGCGGGTCGCGGGCGGCCCGCGCCTCGAACAGGGCGTGCACCGGCACCTCGACGGCGGCGGCCAGGGTGCCCAGCCACTCCTCGCACAGGCCGGCCATGGTGTCCGGGGCGAAGAGGTCGCTGTCGTACTCGAAGCGGCCGGTGAAGCCGGCGCCCAGGTCGTCCACCGAGACGGACAGGTCGAAGCGGGAGACCGGGTTGGAGTGCAGGGCCCGGGTGACCTCGTGCCCGCCGACCGTGAACGGCCGGGGGTCCAGCGGGTGCAGCTCCAGCAGCACCTGGCAGAGCGGGTTGCGGTCCTCGGGGCGCTCGTCGAGCACGGCGCCCGCGATGTCGTCGAAGGGCACCTCCTGGTGGCGGTAGCCGCCGATCGACACCTCGCGCACGTGCCGGACCAGGTCGCGGAAGGAGGCGCCCTCCTCCAGCTTCAGCCGCAGCGGCAGCAGGTTGACGAAGTAGCCGATCAGGCCGTCGAGTTCGGCCCGGCCGCGGACGTTCACCGGCGAGCCGAGCACCAGGTCGCGCTGCCCGGACCGGCGGTGCAGGGTGAGGGCCAGCCCGGCCAGCAGCACCATGAACGGGGTGGCGTCCTCGCTGCGGGCGAGCGCCCGGACGGCCTCGGCCACCGGGCCGGGCATCGCGAAGCGGTGGAAGGCGCCGCGGAAGGCCTGCTCCTCGGGCCGGGGCCGGTCCGGCACCAGCGCGTCGGCGGTCGGCGCGTCGCGCAACTGCTCGCGCCAGTAGTCAAGTTGCCGCTCGGCGGTGTCGTCCTGGTACTGCCAGGCGGCGTAGTCGCCGTACTGGACGGCGAGCTCCGGCAGCTCGGCGGGCCGGCCCTCGGCCGAGGCGGCGTACAGCTCCTGGAGTTCGGCCTCCAGCACGGCCAGCGAGCCCTCGTCCCAGACGATGTGGTGCAGGAGCAGCAGCAGCGTGGTCGCCCCGTCGGCCCGGAAGACCCGGGCCCGCACCAGCGGCCCCCGCTCCAGGTCGAAGGGCTCCAGCGCGGCCTCGGCGACCAGGGCGTCCACCTGCTCGGCGGTGGTCTCGGTGAGCGTGAACGGCAGCTCCACGAAGGGGTGGACGACCTGGCGCGGACCGTCCTCGGCGAGCTCGAAGGTCGTCCGCAGGCTCTCGTGCCGCTCGACCACCCCGGCCAGTGCCCGCCGCAGCAGCTCGGGGTCGACCGGCCCGGAGAAGCGGAACACCCAGGGCACCACGTAGGTCGGCGCGTCCGGGTTCCACTGGTCGAGGAACCACAGCCCGCGCTGGAACTTGGACAGCGGGGCGTGGGCGGCGCCGGAGCGGACCGGGCCCGGGCGCGCGCCGCCGGACGCGGAGGTCACCGCGGCGGCGAACTCGGCCAGCGTCGGCGCGTCGAAGATGGTGTACGGCGACACCATGCCGAAGACGTCGAAGACCCGGCCCACCACCCGCACGGCCGTCAGCGAATCGCCGCCCAGGTGGAAGAAGTTGTCGTCGGCGCCGACCTCCGGCACCCCGAGCACGTCCGCCCAGACCGCCGCGATCAGCTGCTCGGCGGGGGTGCGCGGCGGGCGGCCGGCCGGCTTGCCCTGCGGCACGGTCCGCGGCTCGGGCAGCGCCCCGCGGTCCACCTTGCCGCCGGCCGTCAGCGGGAAGGCGTCCAGCGCGGTGAGCGTCGCCGGGACCATGTGCTCGGGCAGCCGCTCGGCCAGCCAGGCCCGGGCCTCGGCGTACCCCGGCGCGGCGCCGGTGACGTACGCGGCCAGCCGGCCCTCGTGCGCCACCACGACGCAGCCGGTGACACCGGGGTGACCGGCCAGCACCTGCTCGATCTCGCCCGGCTCGACCCGGAAGCCGCGGATCTTCACCTGGTGGTCGCCGCGGCCGAGGAACTCCAGCGGGCCGTCCTCGGCGGTGCGGCGCACCAGGTCGCCGGTGCGGTACATCCGGGCCCCGCCGGCCCCGTCGGCCGCCGCGAACGGGTCGGCGACGAAGCGGCCGGCGGTGAGGCCGGGACGACCGAGGTAGCCGGAGGCCAACAACGGCCCCCCGACGTACAGTTCGCCCGCCTCGCCGGGCGGCACCGGCCGCAGCCGCCCGTCCAGCACGTGGAGGCGGCGCGCGCCGACCCCGGTGCCGATCGGCACCCGGGCGGCGGGCTGCTCCGGCGTGCCGTCGAGCCGGTGGGTGGTGGCGGTGACCACGGTCTCGGTCGGGCCGTAGGCGTTCAGCAGCGGCACCCCGGTCGCCGACCACCAGGCGGCGGCGGTGGCGGGCTCCAGCTTGTCGCTGCCGGAGATCATCAGCCGCAGGGTGCGCGGCACCCGGCCGCCCAGGGCCGCCACCACGTCCTGGAAGTAGCCCGCGGCCAGGTTGGCGACGGTGACGCCCTCGGCGTCCAGCAGGTCCAGCAGCGCGGCCGGGGCCAGGAGCCGCTGCTCCGGCAGGACCAGGCAGGCCCCGGCGGACAGCGCGCCGAGCACCTGCTCGACGGCCACGTCCACGGTCGGACGGGCGAACTGCAGCACCACGTCCCGCTCGGTCAGGCCGAAGGTCTCGACGACACCGGCCAGGTGGCCGGCCAGGGCGGCGAGCGGCACGTGCACGCCCTTGGGGCGGCCGGTGGTGCCGGAGGTGTAGATGACGTAGCCGGCGCCGGCGTTCCCGCCCGCCCCTGCGCCGATCTCGGTGAGCTCCTCGCCGTCCAGGGCGAGGTGGGCCCCGGCGTCCTCGGCGATCCAGCGGTTGCGCTCCTCGGGGGCCTCCCAGTCCAGCGGCAGGTAGGTGGCGCCGGCCCGCAGCGCCGCGAGCAGCGCGACCACGTGGTCCAGCCGGTCGCGGCCGGTCACGGCGACCGTCCGGCCGGGGGCGAGCCGGGCGGCCAGGGCGGCGGTCAGGCCGTCCAGCTCCCGGTAGCCGACCGTCCGGCCGCCGGCCCGGACGGCCGGCCGCTCCGGGAAGCGGGCGACGGCGGAGGCGAACGGCGCGAAACCGGGCGCCGTGAATTCGGTGGGGAAACCGCGCGAGGACATCATCCAACCCCAGATCGTGAGAGAAATCGGCGACGAAAGCGACGATAGGGGGAATTCGACGGCCCTATCGGCAGAATGAGCGGAAGGAAATCGGCAGTTTCATCATGCCGCTTTCCAGGCAGGCCAGGGCTACCGGCCGAGGGTGTTTCAGGAATTCTCGGGGGACCAGACGTCCGCCCCGTCCAGGGCCTCGGGGGAATATTTCCCGAGCGAACTGATCAGCAGCCGGAGTTCCAGCGCCAGGCATTCCGCGAAACGGCGCAGACCGGATTCCCGGTCCTCCGCGACGGCGAGCAGCGCCGCCCGTCCGAGGCCCACCGCACGGGCCCCCAGCGCCAGGCTCTTGACCGCCCGGGCGCCTTCCCAGATCCGCCCGGAGACCAGCAGGGAGGGCGGCGGCGCGGCCGCCAGCCGGCGCAGGCACTCCGCGAGCGGCAGGCCGACGTGCGGCAGGAACACCCCCGGCGCCCAGCCGGTGCCGCCCTCGGCGCCGTCCACCACGACGGCGTCCGCCCCGGCCTCGTGCGCCACCCGGGCGGCCTCGGCCACGTCCCGGCCGGGGTAGAGCTTCACCCAGATCCGCACCCGCGGGTAGTTGTTGCGCATCAGCCGGATCTGCTGGCGCAGGATCTCCGCGGTGAAGGTGCCCGGGGTGGCGGCGCGCAGCACCCGGCCGTCGCCGAACAGCGGGTCCAGCCCGAAGCGGTCGCCGAGCGCGGCGGCGGCTTCCGCGTCCAGCACGGTCATCCCGCCCAGACCCGGCTTGGCCCCCTGGCCGACCTTCAACTCGAAGGCCAGCCGCCCGGATTCGAGCAGCGGCAGGGCGGCCGGATCGCTGTGGACGAGGTTCCACACCTCGGCGTCGGCGTCCTCGGTGCTCTGCTGCACGGCCACGCCGCCCAGCCCGTCCGGGAGTTGCTCGCCGTAGGCGCGCAGCCGGCCGAGCAGGGTGCGGTCGGCCGCCTCGCCGAGCCGGCCGTAGCCGTTGACCGGCACCACGTTCTCGCCGATCACCATCGGGATCCCGAGCGCCCCGGCCTGCCGGCTCAGGGCCAGCCCGAGGTCGCCGCCGGCCGCCCGGGTGGAGCCGGTCGCGGACACGTAGACCGGCAGCGCCGAGGCGAACCCGCCGATGGCGGTGGCGAGTTCGACATCCCGGTAGTCGGGTTCGCGGCCGAGGTCGATCAGCTTGGCGAGCCGCTGCGGCAGGAACAGCGGCGGGACGATCCGCAGGGCGTCGAGCGCGTCGTTCGGCGCGGGCTCCCCGGGCCGGCCGGCGCCGAACAGCACCCGCCCGTACTCCTCGGCGGGCGGGAACGCCGCGGCCGCCCCGACGCGGGCCCGCCGCCGGACCTCCTCCTCCGGAAAGCCGGGCGCGGTCAGGTCCTTCACGGCGGCGGCGCCCGCCCCGCTCCGCTCGACGGTGAGCTCGCTGTGCTCCCTCACGGTGACACCACCCCGGCGACCTTGGGGAACGCGCTGGCCTGCCAGACGGCGTCCAGCCCGGCGACGTACCGGGTGAGCCGCTCCACCCCGATGCCGAAGCCCGCGCTGGCCGGCACGCCCTCGCGCACCAGGTCCAGGTACCAGCGGTACTTCTGCGGGTTCTCGCCGGTCTCCCGCATCCGGGTGACGATCTCCGCGTAGTCGTTGGTGCGCTGGCTTCCGCTGCACAGCTCGCCGTAGCCCTCGGGCGCGAGCAGGTCGAAGTTCCGCAGCAGGCCCGGGTCCTCCGGGTGCTCGCGGTCGTAGAAGCCGCGCGAGCCCTTCGGGTAGTCGGTGACGAAGAACGGCCGGTCGCGCCGGTCCGACAGCAATGCCTCGCCCTCCCAGTCGAGTTCGGCGTCCAGGCTCTGCGGGTGGCCGATGCCGCGCAGTTCGGCCACCGCCTCGGCGTGCCGGACGCGGCCGAACGAGCCCTTCAGGAGCTCGGCGAAGGCCTGCGGGTCCCGGCCGAGTTCGGCGAACTCCTTGGGCAGCTCGCGCACCGTGCTGTCGACCATGTGCACCACCAGCTCCTCGGCCAGCTGGACGGCGTCGTCCCGGCTCGCGCCGGCGACCTCCACGTCCAGCTGGTGGAACTCGGCCAGGTGCCGGCTCGTCCCGGCGGTCTCCAGCGGCTCCAGCCGGACGTTCGGGGCGATGCAGAAGATCTTGTCGAAGGCGAGCAGCGAGGCCTGCTTGTACAGGATCGCGCTGGTCATCAGCTTGTAGCGGTGGCCGTAGAAGTCGATGTCCACCTGCTTGGAGCCGCGCGCACCGGGGTCGGTGACCGGGCCGATGATCGGCGGCAGCAGCTCGGTGAAGCCCCGGCCGCGCAGGAACTCGCGGGCGGCGGCGAGCAGTTGCTGCTGGATCCGCAGGGCGCTGCGGGTGGTCGGGGCGGTCAGGTGCCGGCCCGGATCGACCGGGGGCCGGGGCGTGGTGTCGGGCATGGTCGGGGTCCTGTTCTCTCGGGTGGTCCGTGGCCCGCCGTCAAAGGCGCGGGCGGTCGTCGGTGGTGGAGCGGCGGGCGGGCGGGGGTGCTTGAACGACGGGCGGGGGTGCTGGAGCGGCGGGCGGGCGGGCAGGGCTTCGCGGCCCGGCGGGCGGCTCAGCGCGCCACGGGCAGGCCCCGGGCGGCGGACGCAGCCGCGGCGGCGGCCGCGTACTCGGCCCGGCCGTCGTAGCCGCGCCGGACGTGGGAGAGGGCGGCCAGCAGCCCGGCCGAGCCGAGGATCGGCGCCCGGCCGCGCTCGACGAGCCCCGCGATCGGCATCGAGCCGACGCCGGACCAGTGCAGCCGGCCGTCCGGGCCCAGCGAACTGCCCGTTCGCCCGGCGTTGTCGGGGTGCAGGCAGTACGGCACGTCCAGGTAGCCGGCCGCGAACGCCCGCACCAGGGCCCGCCCGACGTCGGCGTCCAGGTCGAGCACCGCGCCGATCAGCGCCCTGGCCTCGGCCTCGATCCCGGTGTCCGGCACGGCGGCGGGTCGTGGCCGGCCCCGCTCCGCCGCGGCGGCCGCGGCCGCGGTCTCCAGCGCCCGGACGTTCTCGGCGACGGTCGGGATGCGGTGCGCCTCGGCCGTGGTCTTGACGATCAGCCGGGCCGCGCCGCCGCGCACCGCGAGCCGCGCCGCGTCCTCCAGCAGCAGCCGCGCGCCGCCGGGCGAGAGCGGGTACACGCCCATGTACGCGTACACCACGAGGTGCCGGTCGACGTCCGCGAGCAGCTCCCCCGCGATCCGGCCGAGCGCGGCCAGCGCCTCCTCGTCCTGGCGGGCGTTGGCCTGCTGGGCGTAGCTGAGCGAGATGCTGCGCAGCCCGTTCTGACGGAAGAACAGCGCCTCCAGCACACTGATGGCGATCAGCAGCGAGGGCGGGCAGAGCTGTCCCATCATGCAGCCGCCGAACGTCTCCAGGTGCGGCTCGGCGCCGAACTCCCGGGCAGAGGCGAGGATTTCGCAGCTGCGCCGCCAGCGCGCCACCGCCTCGTGCAGCGGGGTGCGGCCGTACGGCAGGCAGTAGGAGACCGGTCCGCCCTCGGTGGCGTCCAGGCCGGCCGCCAGCAGCGCCTCGACGATCCGCTCCGGCGCGGCCGAGCCGTGCCGGACCTGCACCGGGAAGCCCGCGTCCGCCACCCCGCGCAGCACCTCCCGGGTGACCTCGACCGGGTGGGTGACGATCGGGTAGCCGTTGAGGCCCGCGCCGGCGGCCAGGGCGCGCCGCGCGGCGTCGAGGTCGCCGGTGCGGGTGTAGCTGTCCAGGGTGATGGTGCCGACGGTGACGGCGGCCGCCCCCCGGGTGGCGAGCAGGCCCTCCCGCATCACGGCCGCCCGCGCCATGCCCATCCGGGGCTGGACCACCAGGGCGCCGGCCTCGGCGGCCTGCGCCACGAACGCGCCGAAGCCCGCCCGGGCGGGACCCGCCGCAGCGGGGCCCGTCACCGCGGCATCCGTCGCAGCGGGGCCCGTCACCACAGGATCCGTCACAGCAGGACCCCGGAGCGCAGCCCGCCGACGAACTCGCGGAACCCGGCCACCGCGGCGCCCTCCTCGAAGACCGCGTCGAAGCCGGCCGCCAGCAGCGTCCGCTCGCGGTCGGGGTCGTCGGCCCCGGCGATGCCGAGCTTGCCGCCGATGACGGTCGGGGTGCGCCGCAGTTCCGGGCA
Organism: Kitasatospora sp. NPDC127116; assembly: GCF_042677365.1. Lineage (NCBI taxonomy): Bacteria > Bacillati > Actinomycetota > Actinomycetes > Kitasatosporales > Streptomycetaceae > Kitasatospora > Kitasatospora sp. NPDC127116. Next base: position 66,215 of record NZ_JBHXTL010000019.1, on the reverse strand, counting down.
GGCGCGGAGGGCCTCGATCACCCGCAGGCCCTCCTGGAAGCCGTGCCCGTTGACGCTGCTGATCACGATCAGGTCCGGTTCGATCCGGCGGCATTCGGAGATCAGCAGCGCGTCCGGGACGCACGCGCCCAGATTCGTCACCCGGTGGCCCGTCTCCTCCAGCAGGAACTGGAGGAAGACCAGGTTCCAGGTGTGCGAATCCGAGGCCGTCGTCGTCACGACGACGTCCAGACCGTTCTGTTCGGCGTTTCCGTGCTCCACGACTCAGCCCTCATCGGTAGAGATCCTCGATGGCGTTCCGGCGCGTTCCCGCGGCGGTCCGGCCCCACGGAGAACGCTAGGAACGATCGGGCCCGGCAAGCGGCAGCTCCTGCGGCATTAAGCGGCAGAATCGGCAGAATCGGCAGCCGTTCGACGCCTCGCGGTCAGCCCGCGACGGCCAGCAGCGGGCCGTCCCCCGCCGGCCCCAGCCGGATCCCGGGCTCCTCCCGGACGAGGCGCCGGCACAGGTTGAGCACCGTGAAGCGCACGCCGTCCCGGGCGGGCACGCTGCGGATCAGCCCGCGCGACAGCAGCTCGTGCACCGTGGCCAGGCAGGCCTGCAGCGTCCAGCCGCTGCGGACCACCGCGTCCTCCCCCGACCAGTCCCCCGGCTCGTCCACGAGCACCTCCAGCAGGGCGCGCTGGCGTTCCGTCAGGCGCCGGATCGCCGGCTCCACCTCGTCCCGCAGGTCACCGCGCGCCCCGAACACCACGGGCGGCGCCGCCAGCGTGAACGGGACGACCGCCAGCCCGGCCACCAGCTGGGAGGTGGACTGCACCAGCGCCCACCCCGCCGCGCGCTCCAGCGCGCCCGGCAGGCCGTCCAGGCGGCGGCAGAGCTCCGCGACGGCGGGCGCCTCGGAGCGCTCCAGGGTGTAGCCGGGGCGCAGCCGGCACAGGTGCGAGAGCAGCAGCCGGACGGCCCCGACCTGCGCCAGCGCCTCCGGTTCGGCGTCGAGCTCGGGGGCCGGGACGGGCAGCGGCGCGAGCGGGATGACCTGTCCCCCGGGCAGCGGCCGGGCCTCCCGGGCGGTGATCAGCACCCGCAGCCCGGGGCAGCGGTGGAACAGCCCGTCCAGCTGCCCGGCGTCCACCCCGCCGTCGGCGCCGTCCAGCACCAGCAGGGCGGGCCGCTCGCCGATGTTCCGGGCGAGGTCGTCCAGCGGCGCGCGCCAGGGGTGCGGGCCGCCGCCGCAGTCCACCCAGCGCACCGACCAGCGGACGGCCAGGTGCAGCCGGCGGGCCACCTCCAGGGCGAGCCGGGTCTTGCCGACCCCGCCCAGGCCCACCAGCGAGACCAGCCGGTCCCCGTGCACGGCGAAGGCGTCCGCCAGCACCTCGGCCTCCATGTCCCGGCCGACGATCGCCCCGCGGGCCACCGGCGGGGCGGCCGGCTCGGCCACCGGCTCGTCCGCGAGCGGGTGCCGGCGGGCGGTCTCCTCGAAGTCCGTCCGGCTGCGGCCCTCCAGCCGCAGCGCGTCCGCCAGCAGCCGGACGGTCTCGTTGCGGGGCCGGCGCACCCGGCCGCTCTCCATGTCCCGGATCGCCCGCACGCTCAGGGTCGCGTGATCGGCCAGGCACTGCTGGGTCAGCCCAACCCGCTCGCGCCGTAGCCGCAGCAGCTCGCCGAAGCCCGCCGCCGTTCTCACCGCTTGCACCGACTGCCCGCCGTCCATGCCTCGTCTGCCCTTCGTGGTCCGGACTCCTCCTGGCGTCGGGACGGTGGCGGCCTCAGCTCCGGGCGCCCGCACGGCCCGTGGTCCGGCCGTACGGGACCCGGCGATCAGGCTGTGGCCTCCGACCGGCTCCCTCCGGTTCCCGATGCTCCTGGCTCGCCGTCTACGCCCGATCAACGGCCGATCACCGGCCCCACCCACGACCTTCACCCGGGCCTCACAGGCCGTCCCGCCGCCCGTCCGGGCCGGACCAGGGCTCCCGGCCGGGACGGCCGCGGCGGGGCGGCACCGATCCTCCCGGTGCGCACGCGAAGGCCCGGACCTCGGCGGATGCCGGGATCCGGGCCGGTGGCGCGGTCAGGGACGGGCCTGCTCGGAGGTCACTCGGCCGCCGCCTTGAGGCCGCCGTGGCACAGCCCCCAGATCACGAGGGCGTCGATCGCGATCAGGACGATCGCCCACGCCGGGTAGTAGGGCAGCCACAGGAAGTTGGCGATCATTCCCAGGCCGGCGAGGGCGACACCGAAGATCCGGGCCCAGAGGGCGCCGCTGAAGACCGCCACGCCCGCCACGACGATCAGGACGCCGATGATGAGGTGGATCCACCCCCAGCCCGCGCTGTTCAGCGAGTACGCGTAGTTGCGGGTGACGACGACCAGGTCGTCCTTGGCGATGGCGGAGATCCCCTCGAAGACCGCCATGAGACCGCCGGTGATCAGCATGACCCCCGCGAAGATGGTCCACCCGGACGCGTATGGGTGGTGCTGGGGCTGGGGGATCTGGCTGCTGCCGACTCCACTGACGCTGCTCGTCATGACGGTGACTCCTTCGATGGCAACCGCCTCGCGGACCGCGGTAGGCGGGAGGGTGGAACAGAAGTCCTACGTTCACGGTAGAACCGGATCCCCGTCCTGTCGTGGCGTCGTACCGGCCGCGGCCGCGGCCCGGACGGCCCTGGTGGAGCCCCGTCAGCCCTCCTCCCGGGGGTTCTCGGCGCCGCCGCCTCCGGAAGCGCCACCCCCTCCGGACGCCCCGCCGCCTCCGGACGCCCCGCCGCCTCCGGGCGCACCGACCCCGCCCCCTCCGGGCGCGTCGACCCCGCCGGGCGCACCGCCCCGTCCCGGGCCGGCGACCCGTCCGGAGGCGGCGAGCAGGGCCAGGACGGCGAGGACCACGAGGAGCACCAGGACGAGCAGCAGCACGGTCAGCACCGTCGGGTGGTTCCAGAGGGCGAACACCAGGGCCACGATCAGCAGCGCCGCGAGGGCGAGCCAGCGGCGGTGGGCGTCGGTCCAGGTTCCGGCCCGTCCGGTGTGCACGCCGTGCGCGCCGCTCCAGCCGGCGACCGAGTCCGCGGCGTGGTCGGCCCCTCCGCGCACGGCCCGCGGCAGCCGTCCCGCCCCGGAGAGGTAGGCGCCGAGCGCGACCACCACGCCCAGGACGATGAGGGTGCGCAGGCTGACCTTCAGGAACCTCAGCAGCGTGTCGAAGACCGCGGCCGCGGCATCCCGGGACTGCACGGCGGGCGGCAGGTGGTCGAGGTAGTAGTGCCGGGCGATCACCAGGGCGATCGCCACCACCAGGCCGGCCCCCGCCGCGCCGAGCGCCGTGGACACCAGGGCCCGGCGCCGGCGCCGGGCCAGCAGGACGCCGACCAGACCGATCACCACGGTGATCACCGGCAGCCAGTTGCCCAGCACGTCCAGCGCGTGCGCGGCCCCGCGGACCTTGGCCAGCTTGTCGGACTGGAACAGCACCAGCTGCTTGTTCACGTCCGGGATCTTCTCGGCCGGTGTCAGACCCGCGGCCACCAGCTGGTCCTTCAGCTGGTCCACGGCCTTCCCGACGTCGAGGGTGACCGTGCCGTCGCTGACTCCGACCGCGCCGCGGCCGTGTCCGGTCAGGGCCTGGACCACGGCCGTGTGGGCGGCGCGGTTCGCCTGGGTCCAGACGGTGTCGAAGGCGTCGCTCCGCACGACCTTGGTCGCCGCCTTGGAGACCACCTGGTCCACCGCGTCGTCGATCTTGGGCCCCAGCGACTTGACGGCGGACGCGGCCCGGGGCGGCAGGCCCTGCGACTGCAGCCAGGAGGCCAGGTCGGAGGCGACCTGCGGGCCGTCCACCTTCACGTCCACCGCCTGGGTGATCCGCTTGACCGCGGCGTCCTGGACCGCGGGGTTCGTGGCCAGCGGCGCGACCGTGCTGACGTACCGGTCGGTGTCCAGTGCGATGTCGTGCACCCAGACGGTGAGCAGCGAGACCGGCACCAGGATGCAGGTCAGCGTGATCAGCACGGCCGAGACGGTGCTCCTGACGATCCGGCCGGCCCGGGAGGGGTGCCGGGGCCCCGCGGTGGCGCCTCCGTTCACCGGCCCGCCCGTCGGGGGCTCGGACGGCTGGGGTTCACTCGGCCCGTTCAACGGCCCTCCCGGCATTGGCTGCGCGGCCACGGCGCCGCTGGACACCATTCACGCCGCAGGGGCCCCCGCCCGGCACCCCGGGCTGGGCCACCCGGACGAGGAGCGCGACGCGGCCGCCCGCCCTCCGGCCGGGGTCCGGGGCGTGGCCGGCACCGGGCTGCCGCCTCACCCCGGGCAGGTGATCCGCCGGCGCGTCGGCGGCCCGTACGGTCGGTACCAGCGCCCGGCCCGCCGGGACGGGCGAGGGACTCCCTCGAAAGGAGCACCGCCATGGCCGAGGACGTCCTCGCCGAGACCGGGCCCATCGACTACGTGGTGGTCGAGTTCCCCGGCAACCGGATGACCGGGGAAGCGCTCCCGCTGCTGGTCGACCTGGTGGACCGGAATGTGATCCGCATCCTGGACTTCGCGTTCGTGCGCAAGGACGCCGACGGCACCGTCACCGGCATGGAGATCGCCGATTTCGACGGCGACGGCCGACTGGACCTGGCCGTCTTCGAGGGCGCCGGGTCGGGACTGCTCGACGCCGGCGACCTGAGCGAGGCCGCCGGGGTCATCGAGCCCGGCAACTCGGCCGGTGTGCTCATCTACGAGAACACCTGGGCCGCCCCGTTCGCCACGGCCCTGCGCCGGGGCGGTGCCCGGGTGGTCGCCAGTGGCCGGGTGCCGATGCCGGAGCTGCTGCACTCGCTGGACGAGCTGGACGGTGCCGGCGGGAGCGACCTGACGGACGCGCCGGGCGGCTCCGCCTCCGGGACGTGAACTCGCCGAGACACGAAGCCACTGTGACCTGAAGCCACCGAGAGGAGTACGCGTCATGCCTGGACTGCTGCGCGGTGTCGCGCGCACCGCCGTCGTCGCCGGAACGGCGACCGCCGTGTCCAACCGGGTGTCCCGCCGCCAGGCGGGCCGTTGGGCGCAACAGGAGGTGGTGGCCGAACCCGCGCCGCCGCCCCCGCCGCCGGCTCCCGCCGCACCCGCCGCACCCGCCGCGCCCGCCCCGACGGGGATGGACGCGAAGATCTCCCAGCTGCAGCAGCTGGCGCAGCTGAAGGACCAGGGAGTCCTCACCGAGGAGGAGTTCGCCACGCAGAAGCAGCGGCTGCTGGCCGGCTGACACCGTCGGCACGGCACTGAGCACCGTCGGCACGGCGGCGGCCTCACCCGCCGCGGGTGGTTCAGTGCCCGACGGCGACCTTGGCCGCCACGATGACCAGCCCGAGGAGCAGGTTGACCACCCCCTCGGCGGCGATCTGGCCCGGCGAGGCGCCCGCCCGGCGGGCGCCCAGCGTCGCCCAGGCCACCTGCTGCGCCACGGCGACGCCGAGGGCGAGCCAGGCGTTCTCCCCCGCCCCCAGCCACGGGCTGACCAGCACCGCCAGGGCGGGCAGCGCCGACGCCTCCACCAGCGGCCACTCGTGCCGGCCGACCTCGCGCACCTGGCTCCAGGCGACCTGGCGGCCGGCCTCTCGCTCCCCGGCCACCAGCGCGTAGACGTGCGCGATCCAGAACACGATCCCGGTGATCACCAGCAGCAGGATGAGCGACAGCCGGGGGTGCGGTTCGGTGAGGCTCGAGGCCGCGATCACGGAGGCGGCGAGCATCGAGCCGTACACCGCTCCGGCGTAGTCGGCCCGCTTCCGGATTCCGCCCCGGGCCGGGTCGCGCGGGGCGGGGGTACGACCGCGGGCCGTTGTCACGAAGCCTGCTCCCGTCATCGCCGCGGAGACGGCCGATGGGGTCCGTCGCGGCCATCATCACCCGCACCGCGGGTTCCGGCACGGCCGCGGTCACCCACGCCGGGTGACCCGGGCTCCGGCCACCGCCCCTAGCGTGAGGGAAGGATGTTTCCCTCCCCTCCCCCCGCAAGGAGGCGAGCCCCGTGCTCGGTAGCCACCACCAGGCGTCACGTCCCACCACCACGACCTCACCCGACGAGCTCGGACGCGTCGGATGGATCGTGCTCGGCATCTCGATGCTCATGGCCGGCGCGATCGGCCACGCGCTGTCCGGCATCGCCGCGATCGCGAGGGAACTCCTGCGCCCCGCGCCGCAGCGCGCGCCCACGCCCGCCCGCCCCGTGCACCCCGCCGACCTCGACGTCAAGGAGAAGAGCGGCTGGATCCTCATCAGCCTCCTGTTCGTCCTGACCGGCACGATGGCACACGCCGTCGCGCACGTCGTCGAGACGATCAGACAGGCCACCCACGCGACGCACGGGCAGGTGCGGGCATGACGTCGGCACCGACCGGGGCACCCGGCCGGCCCCCGGGAGCCGACGACGGCGAGCGGGTGGACCCGCCGGCCGCCGACCCGGTCTCGGCGGGGCGGCGGGCCCGCCGGACCGTGCCGCGCTCGGCCCACGGGGCCTGGACCCCCGGGCCGGACCGCGCGGACCCCGTCGACATCCTGGAGGCCCAGGCCGCCACCCGCGTCCCGGAGCTCGTACCGATCCGCTACGGCCGGATGGCGGCCTCCCGGTTCGCCTTCCTGCGCGGCGCGCCCGCCATCATGGCCACGGACCTCGCCGCCGCCCCGAACACCGGCCTCACCGTCCAGCTCTGCGGGGACGCCCACCTGTGCAACTTCGGGCTCTTCGCCTCGCCGGAGCGCGCCCTGCTCTTCGACCTCAACGACTTCGACGAGACCCTGCCCGGCCCCTTCGAGTGGGACGTCAAACGCCTGGCCGCCAGCATCGCCGTGGCCGCGCGCGAGAACGGGGAGTCCGACGGGTCCGCCCGCGCCGTGGCGCTCTCGTCCGCCCGGGCGTACCGGCTCGCCATGCGACGGCTCGCCGGCCTCGGTGAACTCGACGTCTGGTACGAACGGGTGGACACCGCCGAACTCCTGCCGCTGATCCAGGCGTCGAAGTACCGCAAGCGGGTGCGGACCACGATCGCCAAGGCACGCTCGCGCACCAGCCTGCAGGCCCTGGCCAAACTCACCGAGCCCGGCCCGGACGGCGAACCCCGGATCGTCGCCGACCCGCCGCTGCTGGAGCCGATAGACCGCGACGACCTGCCCCGCCTGCAGCAGATCCTCCTGGACTACCGGGACACCCTGCCGGAGGAGCGGGCGGCGCTGCTCGACCGCTTCGAGCTGATCGACGCGGCCCGCAAGGTGGTCGGCGTGGGCAGCGTGGGCACCCGCTGCCACATCGGCCTGTTCCGCGCCCGCGCCACCGGCGAACCGCTGTTCCTCCAGGTGAAGGAGGCCGAACGGTCCGTGCTGGAACCGCACCTCGCGCCCAGCGCCCACCGGCACCAGGGCCGGCGGGTGGTCGCCGGCCAGCGCCGTCTCCAGGCCGTCAGCGACATCTTCCTCGGCTGGGCCACCGGCCCCGCCGGCCGCCACTTCTACTGGCGCCAGCTGCGCGACATGAAGGGCTCCGCCGTCATCGAGGGCATGCCCAAGGACCTGCTGGACGGGTACGCCGAGCTGTGCGGCCGCACCCTCGCCCGCGGACACGCGCGCACCGGGGACCGCGTCGCCATCGCGGCGTACCTCGGTTCCGGCGACGTCTTCGACCGTGCCATCGCCGACTTCGCCCTCACCTACGCCGACCTGACCGGCGCCGACCACGCCGCGCTCACCGCCGCGATCGACAGCGGCCGGATCACCGCCCGGCCCGGGGTGTGAGCCGCCCCCGGAGGGCGGGGCGGCCGGCGTCGGCGTCCACGGGCGAGCCCCGAGCGGGGATCCGGTGCGGCCCTACGCCCCGGCCGTCCCCTCATTCTCGCCCGTCGGCTCGCCCCCGCGCTCCGGCCCGCGCCCGCCCGGCGCCCGCCGGGCGGGCAGGTGACCGGTGAAGGCGAAGCCGGTGAGCGTGATCGCGGCGGCCGCCAGCAGCGACACCTTGAGGCCGTCGAGCTGGGCCGCGCGGTAGGAGTCGACAATGGCGGTCGCCTCCTGCGGCGGGACGGCGGTCTGCGCGAGCGCGGTGGCGAGCTGGTCCGCGGGCACGAAGGTGACGCCCGCCTCGATCCTGATGCCCGCCTGCTGCTTCACGGCGCCGGAGATCTCCGGGTGCCCGGCCACGGCGTTGCCGAACGCCACCGTCAGGGCGCCGATCAGGATGGCGCCGATCAGCGCGGTGCCCAGGGACGAGCCGAGGTTCTGCGCGGTGTACTGCAGCCCGCCGACCTCGCTGCGGTCCTCCTCCCCGACGCTCGACTGCACCACGTTGCCCAGTTGCGAGGCGAGCAGTCCCATGCCGGTCCCCAGGGCGGCCATCGCCAGCGCGAACGACAGGTCGTCGAGCTCCGGCTGCACGGTGCCCACCAGCCACAGTGACGAGGCGAACAGCACCAGCAGCCCGATCCGCACCACCGTCCTCGGCGAGGCGAAGCGGGTGAGCAGCGGGCCGGACATGGAGGCGGCGAGCATCGTGATCGACACCGGCAGCAGCCGCAGACCGGTCTGGAAGGCGTTCTGGCCCTGGACGGCCTGGAGGTAGAGCGGGATGACGAAGAACAGCCCGAGGAGGATCAGGTTCTGGCTGAAGAGCATCAGCAGGCCGGACCTCAGCGGTGGGATGCGGAACAGCGCGAACCTGACCAGCGGATGCTCCCGGCGCAGTTCCCAGGACCGGAACAGCACCAGGAGCACCCCGCCGAGCGCGACGGCGAAGAGCGTCGGCGAGAACCCGAGGACGGTGAACGGCGGATCGCGCGGCTGGAGCCAGCCCCAGGTGCTGCTCTGCAGCACGGCCAGCACCACCAGCCCCAGCCCGGACACCGACAGCAGCACACCGACCAGGTCGATCCGCTCGTGGTGCTCCGGTGGCGGTTGCCGCTCGATCCAGCGCATCAGGAAGAGGATGACCACCACCAGGACGACCTCGCCGGCGAAGACCAGCCGCCACGTCAGGTAGGTGGTCAGCCAGCCGCCGAGCAGCGGCCCCACGGCGATGCCCGCCCCGGACAGGCCGCCGATGACACCGTAGGCGGTCGCGCGGTCCCGTCCCCGGTAGGCGCCGGCCACCAGCGCGGCCAGCGCCGGAAGCACCAGCGCCGCGCCCAGCCCCTCGATCACCGACCAGCCGAGCGCCAGCAGCCCCAGGGTGGGCGCCACTGCCGTGATCCCCGATCCCACGGCGTAGACCACCAGCCCCACTATGAACATCCGGCGGCGCCCGAACATGTCGCCGAGCTTGCCGCCGGTGATCATGAACGCCGCCATCACCAGGGTGTAGAGCGTGATCACCGCCTGGATCGCCGTGACCTCGGTGTCGAAGTCCTCGACCAACTGGCTGATGGACACGTTCATCACCGACGCGTCGAGCACCATCAGGAACTGCGCCATGCCCAGGACGATCAGCGCTCTCCAGCGGTTCACCGTGACTCCTCCCGCCCACCGGCCCACGCGGTTCGTACGCGCCTGCCTCGTACCCTCGCCCCCTCGTGACCGGGTCGCCCGTCGAGGGCGGCGGCCGCGGCCGGTGGTCCCCCGCGGCGCGCCGACGTGCGGCCCGGTCCCACCGGATCGCCGGGTACTCCGGGGCAGGTGGGCGCCGGTGCCCGCGGGTTGCGCCGAACGGCGGACCGCCCGAGGTGCCGCCCGCCGTCCCGTCGCCCAGTCTTGGAGTCCTCGGCGCTCGGCCGACGACGGGCCGCGACGGACCGGGGGCAGGCATCGACCGGAGGGAGCCCGGGGTGGCGGCACAGCGTGGTGAGCCCGGCCGCGCCGCATGGTTCCGCGCCAGGACCGCCTGGCTGAGGGGGCACACGGCCACCCTGCGCGACGTCCCGTTCCTGCGCCGGCTCGCGGCCCAGCTGCTCCACCTCCGGGTCCTGGACATGGCCACCCGCCTCGCGGCCCAGACCTTCCTCACCGCCATCCCGGTGCTGTTCGTGCTGGCCGCCTTCATGCCCCAGGACGTGCGCAACACCGTCTCCGAGTCCCTGCGCACCGTGCTGGGGCTCCAGGGGGCATCGCTCGACGAGATCAAGGGGGCGCTCCACCCCAGCGGCCAGGAGGCCACCACCGACACCTTCGGCGTCATCGGGATCGTGGTGACCCTGCTCTCGGCCACCAGCTGCAGCCGCATCCTGCAGCGCCTGTGCGAGCGGAGCTGGTACCTGCCCCACCTCGCCGGGCGCCTGGCGGCCTGGCGGTGGCTCGCCTGGCTCCTGGTCTGGATGACCGCCCTGATCCTCCAGGGCCAGGTGCGCTCCGGGTTCGGGGCGGGCACCGGCCTCGGGGTCCTGCTCTACCTGGTCACCGCCACGCTGCTCTGGTGGTGGACCCAGCACCTGCTGCTCGGCGGCCGGATCCCCTGGCTCCCGCTGCTGCCCGGGGCGCTGCTGACCGGGGCCGCGCTGACCACGCTCGCCTGGGCGTCGCGGCTCTACGTCCCCCGCTCGCTGAACCGCAGCGTGACCCAGTTCGGCCCGCTCGGCCTGGTCTTCACCCTGCTCAGCTGGCTCATCGTGGTGTTCACGGCCATCACCCTCGGCATCGGCATCGGGTACGTGGTGGCGAGCCAGGGACGGCTGGCCCGGCTCCTGGGGACTCCGGAGCCGGCCCCGGCGGACGAGGACTGAGGGCCGCCGGACGGGACCCGAAGCGGCGGCCGGCCCCCGCCGGCGGGCCGGGAGGCCCCTTTGCCAGGTCGGACGGCGTCGGCCAGGATGGGATCTGTCAGCGATCCGCGCTCACCATGCGCCGTACCCCACCCTGAGGTGAGCACCATGCCCCTCAGCCCAGCCGTCGACTCCCCCGTCCTTCCGGCGGACGCACCTCGACACCGCTCCGCCCGGCCGACCCGGATACCCGGCGGCAACCCCGTGCTCGCGGCCCGCTTCGCCGTCCCCCCGGTTCCGGGGACCTTCGTGCACCGGCCGCGGCTGGCCGAGCGCCTCGGCGACGGTCTCCGGACGTCCCTCCTGCTGGTGAACGCCCCGGCGGGGGCCGGGAAGACCCTGCTCGTCGCCGACTGGCTGGCCACGACGCGGCTGCGCGGTTCCGCGGTCTGGCTCACCGCGGAACGGGAGGACAACGCGCCGGGCGTCTTCTGGGCCTACCTGCTGGAAGCCCTCCGGCACCACGGCGTCGCCCTGCCGGACGACATCGGCACCCCCGCCCGGGCCGACCAGGTCGATCACGCGCTGCTGGCCCGGCTGGCCGCCCACCTGAGCCGCCGCGAGGCTCCCGTGGTCCTCGTCCTCGACGAGTTCGACCAGGTGTCGTCCGCCGAGGTGGCGTCCGGACTCCACTTCCTGCTCGGCCACGCGGGCCAGGGGCTGCGGCTGGTCCTGATCGGCCGCACGGAGCCGCGCCTGCCGCTCCACCGCTACCGCGCCTCCGGCTGCGCCACCGAGATCCGGGCCGCCGACCTGGCCTTCCGCCCGCGGGAGACCGCCGCGCTGATGCGGCGGCACGGCCTCGCCCTCTCCGCCGGAACCGTCCGGACGCTGACCGAGCGGACCGGCGGCTGGGCCGCCGGTCTGCGACTGTCCGCCCTCGCCGCCCAGGGCGCCGCCGACCCCGAGGCGTACCTGAAGGAGTTCGAGGCCTGCCGCAGCACGGTCGCGGACTTCCTGCTCGCCGAGGTCCTCGACACCCAGCCCGCCGAGACCCAGGACCTCCTCCTGCGCACGAGCGTCCTGGACCGGATCCACCCCGAGCTGGCCGACGCCCTGACCGGCCGGCCGGACGGCGCGCGGATCCTCGCCGACCTCGCGCGCGCCGACACCTTCGTCGAACCCGTCGGCCACTCCTGGTACCGCTGCCACCCGCTGTTCGCCGAGATCCTGCGCGTCCAGCTGGCGGCACGCAGCCCGGGGCTGGACCGGGCGCTCCACCGCAGGGCGGCCCGCTGGCTCACCGCGGCCGGGCACCTGACCGACGGGCTGGTGCACGCCGCCGCGGCCGGTGACTGGGAGTTCGCCGCGACGCAGGTCGTCGACCGGCTGGCCATCGGACGGTTGTTCACCGGCCGCGACGCGGACCGGCTCGACCGCCTGTTCGCCGACATGGCGCCCGACGCCCGGGGGCCCGCCCCGGAACTGGTCCGGGCGGCCCGCGACCTCGCCCGCCACGACGTGGACCGCGGACTCGACCACCTCCGGCGCGCCGAGACGCTGCTGTCCGAACGCGATGCCGGGGACGTTCCGACGGCCCTGCTCAGCGCGGCCCACCTCCGGGTGCTGGCGGGCCGGCTGCTCGGCTCGGCCGACATGGCCCGGGCCGCCGCCGTCGAGGCCGCGCGGCTGGAGGAGGACGTCCCGCCGGGGCTGCTCGGCGAGCACCCGGAACTTCCCGCGCTCCGGCTGGCCGACCTCGGATCCGCGCTGCTCTGGAGGGGCAGCCTCGACGCCGCCGTCGCGGCCCTGTCCGCCGCCACCGAGGCGGCCGACGACCCCACCACGGCCTGTCCGCGCCACGAATCGCTCACCCGACTCGCCCTGATCGACGTGCTGCGGGGCAGGCCGGGGCCGGCGGAGGCCCACCTGCGGAAGGCGGGGGCCGAGGCCGAACGCTCCGGGCTGTCCCCGGAATCCCGCACGGGGGCCGGTCAGCTCGTGCTGGCCGCGCTCGCCGTGGACCGCGACGACCTGCCCACCGCGCGGGCGGCGATCGACCGGGCCGCCCGGTCGGCCGCGGCCGACCACGACCCGGCCGTCACCGCGGGAATCGCCATCGTCCGGGCGAGGACGCTGCTGGCCGAGGGCCGCCCCCGCGCGGCCCTCGACCTCCTCGGCGGGCTCGCGGACGGCGGTCCCGCCACCGACCCCCCGCCGCCCTGGGTGCGGGAGGCGGTGGCCGTGGCCGTCTCGGCCGGGCACCTCGCCGAAGGGGACCCGGCCGCCGCGCTGGAGGCGCTGGAGCGCAGTGGCGCGGACGGTCCGGAACACGCCGTCGCCACCGCCCGGGCGCACCTCGCCGCCGGGGAGAACCGAGGCGCCCTGCGGATCCTGGAGGCGGTCCCGGAGCGCGACGGCCACGGGCCCGCGATCACCGTACGGGTCCTGCTGGCCCGGTCCCAGGCGGCCTTCGCCCTCGGCGACGAGGCCGCGGCCCAGCGCCTGCTCGCCCGCGCCCTCGCGGTCGCCCGGCCGGAGCGGCTGCGCCGGCCGTTCCGGGACGCCGGGCCGTGGCTGCGGCACCTGCTGCACACCCGGCCCGAACTGGCGGACTCCCACGGCTGGCTGCCCGCCGACCTCCTGCCCGGCCTCCCGGCCGGGGCGTCCGGGGACACCGCCGCGGCCGACGCCCTGGTCGAACCGCTGAGCGACCGCGAACTGGACGTCCTGAGACTGGCGGCACAGATGCTGTCCACGGAGGAGATCGCCGCCGGGCTGTTCCTCTCGGTGAACACCGTCAAGACGCACCTCAAGAGCATCAACCGGAAGCTCTCCGTCACCGGGCGCAACCGGGCCGTACGCCGGGCGCGCGAACTGGACCTGCTCTGACCCCGTGCCGCCCCCGCGGCGGCCGGGCCGCGCCTATCCCGCCCGGGTGCGCCGCTGCCTCCGGGCACGGAACCAGCGCCAGCCGACGGCCACCGCGCTCGCCCCGAGCAGCAGGAGGAACACCGCGAGCCACGCGTGGCCGGCGACCCGGGCCCCGGTGAGCAGCACGAACAGCACCGCGCCCGCGGTCGCCAGGCACGCCAGCACGGTCCGCAGCGCCACCAGGAGCATGCCCGGGCGCAGGATCGACGGGGTCCTCCTCGCCTGGGCCGCCGTGGACGCCGTCAGCCCGAACCGGAGGAGGGCCCGGTCGGCGAGCTCGCCGGTGGCGCGGCAGTACATCTGTCCGCAGGCGGGCACCCACACGAACGGCACCACGGTTCCGACCAGGAGCAGCACGCCCAGGCCGGCCCAGCCGAGCCACTTGCGCACGGCCGAGCGCGCCGGGTCCTCGGGGGTCAACAGGCCGATCAGATAGGCCTGGCGGCGGACGACGGACGGCCAGGAGGCCTTGTCCCGCCCCCCGGTTCCGGCCCGCGCCGCCTTCCGCAGGGCCTCCTGCGCCTGCTCCACCGTCGGATGGACCCCCTGCACCACCAGGATCTGTGCCGCCGCGTCGTCGCCGCGGGGGTCGTGTCCGGCCAGGGCGGCGAGCTCCAGCACCATGCGCAGCTGGGCGAGCAGCGCGGCGACGAACGCGACCGGGAGCAGGAGCAGGAACGGGCCCCCGAGGAAGGAGCCCTCCACGACGGTCCGGCGCACGCCCCGGTCGATGATCTGCTCGGTGGGATCCTGCCGGGCCGTCCCCTCCTGCCCGGGTCCGCGCAGCGCTGCGGCCGTCTCGGCCGCCTGGGGGCCCAGGTAGTCGACCACGAAGGCCGCCAGCCGCTCGGGCATGTGGGAGGGATCCGCCCTGACCGTCCTCAGCAGTCGTCCCACCACGCCGGGCCGTCGTCGCCGCGCACTCTCCGATCCGCCCATCAGCCGCAGAATAACCCCGCCGGTGGGCGGCCGCCCCGGGGCCGGATCACCCGGCCCGGGTGATGCCGGGACGGACCCGCGGCGCGTCCCTGGAGGGTGGAGCACCTCACGGCTTCCCGCCCGGACCCCGACACCCCGGGTGGCCGCTCGGGGCGCACCCGCCCGGCAGACCGCGCCCGCGGCAGCCCGTTCGGGGCACGCCGTCGATGTCAGGAGGCTCGCGGTGGACTACCCACTGCTCGACATCTTCTTCACCACCATGTGGATCTTCCTGTGGATCATGTGGTTCTTCCTGCTGTTCCGCGTCTTCGGGGACCTCTTCCGCGACGACGGCGTGAGCGGCTGGGGCAAGGCCGGCTGGTCCGTGTTCCTGCTCGTCCTGCCCTTCCTCGGCGTGTTCGTGTACCTCATCGCGCGGGGCAAGGGCATGGGGCGGCGCGAGGTCCTGCGGGCGAGCGACGCGGAGCGGGAGTTCCGCGACTACGTCCGGCAGACGGCCGCCGACAGCCCGGCACCCGCCTCCCACGTCGACGACCTGGCCCGGCTCGCGGAGCTCAAGGACAAGGGCGCCATCACCGAGGACGAGTACCGGCGCGCCAAGGCGAAGGTGCTCGCCTGACCGTCCCGGCCCCGCCCGGTTCCTCCCTCCCGGCCGTTTGACCTTGACACGGTGACAAGGTCTTCACTGCTGCCGAGGAGGTGGTCCTGATGGTCGGGGCGGAAGAGGACACGAACACCCTGCGGGCCCTGCGGGGGCTGGCGCACGAGGACTCGTCGGTCCGGTTGCGGGCGGCGATGGCCGTCGGCAGCGACCCGCACCCGCGGTTCGTCGGCGGGCTCGTCGAACGGTGCGCGATCGAGCCCGAGTTCACCGTGCGCGAGATGCTCACCTGGGCGCTCACCCGGCACGGGGCGGCGGTGACGGTCCCGCTGCTGCTCGACGAGGTGCGCGCGGACGGTGCCCAGGCGCGGAGCCAGGCCCTGCACACCCTCTCCAAGATCGGGGACCGGCGGGCCTGGCCGGCGATCACGCCGGCGCTGCTGGCCGACGCCGACGAGGAGGTGGCCCGCAGCGCCTGGCGGGCCGCGGTCGTGCTCGTGCCCGAGGGTGGGGAGCGCGAGTTGGCCGTAGTCTTGGCCGCTCAGCTCGGACGCGGCGGACGCGAGACGCGGCTGAGCCTCAGCCGGGCGCTGATCGCGCTCGGGGAGGCGATGCTGCCGGCGCTGGACGCCGCGACGGCGGACCCCGACCCCGGGGTGCGCGCCCACGCGCTCGCCACGGAGCGGCTGTGGCGCGACCCGGACGCCGGATTCGAGTTCGCGATCGAGGAGGCGAAGCGCACGGCGGTCCTCGGCGAGGGCCGCCGGGAGGGACGGTAGGCAGTGTTGATCGGCGACGTGGCACGGCGCTCCGGGGTCAGCGCCCGCATGCTCAGGCACTACGAGTCGCTCGGGCTGGTGCGGCCGACGGGCCGTACCGGCTCCGGCTACCGCCGGTACGCCGACGAGGACATCCGGCGGATCTTCCACATCGAGAG
Organism: Kitasatospora sp. NPDC127116; assembly: GCF_042677365.1. NCBI lineage: Bacteria > Bacillati > Actinomycetota > Actinomycetes > Kitasatosporales > Streptomycetaceae > Kitasatospora > Kitasatospora sp. NPDC127116. Next base: position 50,142 of record NZ_JBHXTL010000019.1, on the reverse strand, counting down.
CCTGCGGTCGCTGGGCCTGTCGCTGCGCGACGTCGGGCGGGCGCTCGACGACCCCGGTTTCGCGCCCGCCGAACTCGTCGACGACCTCATCCGCCGCACCCGCGAACGCATCGCGGCGGAGACCGAGTTGCTCACCCGGCTGCGGCGGATCGACGCCGCGGAACCGGCCGGCTGGGAGGAGGTGCTCCAGGTCGTCGCGCTGCTCCAGGCCCTGGAGTCGAAGAGCCCGGGGGCGCGGCAGCGCGCCGCGCTGTCCGCGGGCGAGGACGTCGCGGTGCCGGTGGAGGCGCTGGTCGAGGCCGTGCTGGGCGAGTCGGACCCGAACGTCGCCGGGGCCCTCCGCTGGGCGCTGGCGCAGGCCGGCGGCACCGGGGCGGCCCTGCTCGCGCAGGGTCTGGGCTCGCCCGCGGCCGAGGTGCGCGAACGTGCCGTGCGGTCCCTCGCCGAGCTGCCGGACGGCACCGCGACCGCGCTGCTGCGGGACGCCCTCGGCGGCCCCGACGCCGTGGTCCGCAGGTACGCGGCGCTGGCGCTCGGCGCCCGTGGCGTCGCCGACGCGGTCCCGACGCTCATCGACATGATCGTCGAGGCGGCGAACGACGCCGACGCGGCCGACACCCTGGGCGCGCTGGCGAACGACCCCGCGGTGGCGGACCGGATCGCCACCGGGCTGGTCGACCGGCTCGCCCTCGACGGCGTCGGACCGGACGCCCGCCGGAGGCTGGCCCAGGCGCTCGCGGACGTCCCGGGGAGCACGACGTCGCGCGCCCTCGCGGAGCTGACCCGGGACGAGGACCGTGCGGTCGCGCTGACCGCGACGTACATTCTCAAGCTGCGCGACACGCGGTAGTCGCGACCGCGATCGGGGATCCGATCGGGGCAGGGGTGACCGGGGGTTCGAGGGTGGGGGTGGCGTGACAGGGGCCGGGCGGTTCCGTCGGCAGCGGCGGCTGTTCCTCTCGGTGGCGATCGACACGTTCGGCTCCGGCGTCTTCCTGCCGCTGTCGCTGCTGTTCTTCGTCACCGTCCAGCACTTCCCGGCGGCCGCCGCGGGCACCGCCGTGACGGTCGGGTCGATCGCGTCCTTCGCCGTCGTTCCGCTCTGCGGACGGCTCGTCCAGGCGGCGGGGCCCAAGTCCTGTCTGCTCGTCAGCAACGTCCTGACCGCGCTCGGGTACGGCCTGTTCTTCGCGGCCGGGAACCTGCCCGCCGTGGCCGCCGTGAGTTTCCTCGTGACGGCCGCCGACCGCCTCTACGGGGCCGCCTGGCCCACGCTGGTGGCGCGGTTCGCGAAGCCGGCGGAGCTCACCGAGTGGTTCTCCGCGGTCACCGTGCTCAAGACCACCTCGCTGGGGGTCGGCACGCTGGGGGCGACCGCCCTGATGGCGCTCGCCGGCGGAGACGGCCTGCGGGTCGCGCTCGCCCTGAACAGCGCGAGTTCCCTGCTCGCGGCCGTCCTCCTGCTCGGGGTCGCCGTGCCGGCCGCCGAGCGGCCCTCGCGCAGGGCAGCCAGGTCGAACACCCGGGCGGCACTTCGCGACCGGCCCTTCATGTCGCTGGTCGCGTCCCAGACACTGCTGTCGGCGGCCTGGCTGATCCCGACGGTCGCCTTCCCCGTGTACCTGGTGGCGAGCCTCCATCAGGCCGCCTGGTGGCCGACCGTCGTGGTCGCCGTCCGCTACGCCACCGCCACCACCCTGCAGATGCGGATCAGCCGACGGCTCTCCGGCTGGAGCCGCTCGCGGGTCCTGCGCCTGTCGATCGGCGCGGTGGCCGTCGCCATCGCCCTGACCGCGGCCGTCTCCACCGCCCCGCACGCCCTCCAGGGCCCGCTCGCCGTCCTGGTGGCGGCGGTCCTGGCCCTGGCCGAACTGGCCTCGAAGCCCACCGCGGCCGCGGCGGCGGTCGCCATGGCCCCCAAGGGCGACGAAGGCCCGTACATGTCCCTGTTCCAGCTGACCTGGACGGTGTCCTACGCGGTCGGGCCGGCCGTCATCGGCCTGGGCCTGCAGAACCCGCCGCTGCTCTGGACCGCACTGGCCCTCTGCGTGGCCGCCGCCGCCCTGGCCCACCGCCTCCGCACCCCACTGCGCCGCCCCGCGGCGCAACTCCCGCACGCCGCACGCGATCTGCGGGAGGAGGCCGAAGTCCCGTAGAGCGGCGCCCGCCCCTTCAACCGTCCTGCCGCAGCGATCGGTCGGTGCCTCCGCACGCCGACTCCCCCGCACCGCCCGGGGGATCCGCACCAGCAGGCCGACCCCCGGGGCCCGGCAGGCGTCAGCGCCGTACCGGCAGCTCGTCGACGAGCCCGTAGGCGCGCAGCTGGTACGGGAGCGCGGCCGGGCGGCGCCACTGGAGGTCGAGGCCGCAGGCGCCGAGGACGGCACCGAAGGCGTGCCGCATCGCGTCCTGGACGGCGGTGCGGGCCCGGGCGGCGCGCTCCGCGGCGGGGGTGTCGCCGTCGGCGGCGGCGGACAGCCGGCGGGAGGGGTTCCAGCGGAGGTCGGCGACGCCGGTGGTGTCGTCCCCGTCCTCGACGGCCGGGCACGGCATGAGGGTGATGCCGGGCGCGTGGAGGTGGTCGGCGACCGGCAGGCCGGCGAGCCCGGCGGTGCGGCGCACCGCGGCGACGACGTCCGCGCCGATGCCGAGGTCCCGCGGGCGGGAGCCGGCCGGGGCCGGGGCGGCGGCGTCCTGGCCGGTGGCCGGAGCGGGTCCGTCGGCCCGTCCGACCCTGGTCTCCCCGTCGAGCCGGCCGGCCACGACCTCGATGCCGAAGGCCGGCAGGAACTCGGCGAGGGCGTTCCGCATGGTGCTGCCGACGACCCGTCGGGCGGCGAACGCCGGCTGCTGGGGCCGTTCCATGGCCGCGGCGGCCGCCAGCCGGGGGCCGGGCTCCCAGTGCAGGGCGATCAGTCCGGCGCAGTCGTCGGAGTCGTCGTGCGGCCGGGCCGGGCGCAGGTGGACGCCGGGCCCGTGTCCGCCGTACCCGACGGGCAGGCCGGCCAGCAGGAGCGCCTCGGTGACGCGGTCGACGAGCACCGGATCGATCCGGGGCCCGCCCGGGGACGTGCGTTCCGCAGCCGTGTCCACGCCGTCCTCCTCCGGGCCCCGGGCGGCGGCCGACCGCCGGCGCCCCGAGCGTACGGCGTACCCCGACGGCCCGTCGGCGAATCCCGGAACCGGCCGCCGCGACGCGCCCGCCGGGAGGGCGGGCGCACCGGCGGTGCCCGTCCGGTCGGTTCCAGGGGTTGGCCGGCACCGGAGCCGCCCGCACCCGAGCCCACGCCCGCGGCTGCAACGGACCGGCGCGCCACCACGGCGCCGCCGCCCCCGTGACCGGCCCGCGGCGGTCCCGCCCGGCCGGACCGCGGCTACAACCAGCCGCGCCGGGCGGTCTTCAGCCCGGCCTCGAAGCGGCTCGCCGCGTCGAGGCGCTCCATCAGGGCGGCCATCTGCCGCCGGACGGTCCGCACCGAGACGCCGAGCCGCTTGGCCGCCGCGTCGTCCGTGAGCCCGGTGGACAGCAGCCGCAGCAGCTCGCGCTCCCCGGCGGTCAGGCTCAGCGGGGCCACCCCGTCCCGGTCGCCGGCGATCGGGACGGCGGTCTCCCAGGTCTGTTCGAACAGGGCGACCAGGGACGCGACGATCCCCGGCTCGCTGGTGCACAGCGCGCCGGCCCGGGTGTTCTCCGGGTCGATCGGCACCACGGCCGTGCTCCGGTCGAAGACCAGCATCCGCGGCGGCAGCACCGGCGCGGTCCGCACCTCGCCGCCGAGCCCGGCCATCCAGCGGACGTAGTCGAGGGTCTCCGGGGCGTCGTGGATGCTGTCCTGGTAGATGGTGCGCAGGCTGACCCCGCGCCGCAGGGCGTCCTCGTCCAGCGGCCGGGACGCGGCCAGGCTGGCCGCGGACTGGGCGCCGCCGGGCATCACCGCCAGGACCTCGCTGGTCAGCCGGGAGGTCAGCACCTCCAGCTTGTCCTGGATGGCGTCCAAGCCGAGCAGCCGCTCGCGGTCGCCCACCGGGTTGTCGGCCCGTACCTTCGCGTACTCCCCCAGGGCGCGCGCGACGGCGGCCTTGGAGGCGGCGACCTCCTGCTGCCGGCGCGCGAGTTCCTCCTCCTGACGGCGCAGCAGGATCTCCAGTCCGCGCTCCGGGCTGACCGGCCGCAGGGTGCCGGGCCGTTCGCGGGAGGCGCGCAGCAGGGTGAGGTCGGCGAGCCGGTCGAGGGCCGCGCGCACGGCGGCCTCGGGGAGGCCGAGCCGCTCGCAGAGTTCCGCGACCCCGCCCTCGGGGTCGGCGAGCATTTCCCGGTAGACGGCTTCCGCAGTGGCATCCAGCCCCAGCAGTTCCAGCACTTATCGACCCCTGATCCCCGTGGACGGTTCCGTATGCCCGGTCGGCCCGGGGCTGATCATTCCTTCGGCCGGAACGCCCTCGCAAGGGCATGATCCGGTCAACGCCCCGCCCGGGCCTTCGACGCCCTCGGCGGGGCCCGCACAAAGGCGGAATTCGGGCCGCTGCCCGGCACGGTGTTGCAGCATGCTGCCTGTCCTGATCCTGCCCGCGGATTCGCTTCCCGTGACGGGCCGGGGAACGGGAGGATTCCCGGTGCGCGCACTCCCCGTCTTTCCGGACACCCAGAACTGCGGTCTCCCTCAGCGCAGTTCCCGCACAGAACAGGACTCTCCCGTGTCCGTCCGTCCAGTTGCCGCCGTCCTCCTGACCCTCGCCCTCGCCGGCTCCGTCGCGCCGGCCTTCGCCGCCGGTTCGACCGCCCCCGACGCCGCCCCGTCCGCCGCCCAGGGCCCGGGCGGGGGGATCGGCTGGGACGGCCCCGCCGCTCTCTCGATCGGCTGGGACACCCCCTCCACCCGGTCGATCGGCTGGGACGGTCCGTCGGCCGACGCCGCCGTCGGGCAGGTCTGACCTGCCGTGTTCGCGGTGCATCTGACCCTGCCGACCGATGCCGCCGCCCCCTCGGGGGAGGCGGCGGCCGCGGAGGTCCAGGTCGGGCTGTGGGCGTGCGCCGGCCCGGACGACGGTCTGGAGCACGTGCGCGCCCGCGCCGTCGCCGACGGCATCGGCCTGGTGCTCTACGTCCGCGCTCCCGACGAGACGGCGGCTCTGGCCCGGGCGCGGAGCCTGCTGGACCGGGCGCTGGCGCTCACCGGCCGGAACCCGTCCGGCCTCCGGTAGTCCCGCCGACCGACGGGGTCCGCGTCGGCCACCCGTCGTCCCGCCCGAACGGTTTCCGCTGTTCCGGACGGGTTTCCACCGATCCCGCCCGGCCCGGAAATTGGCCGGTTCATTGCTATCGCTTTACCCCGGCATGGCCGACGGGCCGTCGGCGGCCCGGCCGTGCCCCCGTTCTTCCACCCCCCTTCCCTCCCACTGAGAACAATCGAGGAGTTCCATGTCACGCCCCCCGGGCGGATCATCACGGCACCGGTCCGAAGCCGGCTCGCCGCCCCCCTCCACGCAGCGCCGTCGCAACGGCGTGCTGCGCAACACCGCCGTCGCGCTGGCCGTGGTGCTCTCCGTCGAGGCCGCCGCCGTCATCATGACGACCGGTCAGGCCGTGGCCGTCACCACGGAGCAGGCCCCGAAGCCCGCCAAGGCCCTGGGCCCGGCCGAGGCCAAGGACATCGCCACCGCCCACCTCAAGGCCCGGCTGGAGAACCGCCGGATCGAGGTCGTGGACGAGCGCACCGAGTCGACCACCACCTGGATCAACCCGGACGGCACCACCACCCTGGACCTCGCCTCCGGGCCGGTCCGCTACAAGGACGGGTCCGGCAGGCTCCAGCCGATCGACACCGACCTCGCCCGGCAGCCGGACGGCAGCGTCAAGGCCAAGGGCCACCCGCTCAACCTCTCGCTGGCCGGCGCCACCCCGCCCGCCGCCGCGTCGGCGTTCAAGGCGGCCGGCGCCCCGGCCGGGGACCCGAAGGCCCCGACCACCCCGCTGGTCTCGCTGGACAACGGCAACGGCACCGCCATGTCGCTGTCCTGGCGCGGCGCCCTGCCCGAACCCTCGGTGGACGGCGCCAGGGCCCGGTACGCGAACGCGCTCACCGCCACCGACCTGGTCGTCGAGTCCACCCGGACCGGCTTCGAGCAGTTCCTGGAGCTCAAGGACCGCTCGGCGGTGGCCGCCAACGGCAGCGTGACGCTCACCCTGGACGCGGCCGGCCTGCAGGCCCGCCACAATGCGGACAACTCGGTCTCCTTCCTCGACCCGAAGACCGGCGAAGAGAAGGGCCAACTGCCCGCCCCGGTGATGTGGGACGCGCAGGTCGACGAGCGCAGCGGCGACCACACCCGCACCGCGCCGGTCGCGCTGAAGGTCACCCAGAACGGGAACGCGATCGACCTGACGCTGACCCCGGACGCCGCCTTCCTGACCGACCCGAAGACCAAGTACCCGGTCACCATCGACCCGGCGGTCAACATCGGCGTCGGCTTCGACACCTTCGTGCAGCAGGGCTACGCCACCGACGTCTCCTCGCAGACCGAGCTGAAGCTGGGCAACAACGGCTCCGGCCAGGTCGCGCGGTCGTTCCTGCAGTTCCCGATGGCGAAGATCAGCGGGAAGCAGATCACCGGCGGCAAGCTCAACCTGTGGAACTTCCACAGCTGGTCCTGCACCGCGAAGAGCTGGGAGGTCTGGGACACCGGCACGGCCACCACGGCCACCCGCTGGACCGCCCAGCCCGGCTGGAACAAGAAGTGGGCGACCTCCACCGCGACCAAGGGCTACTCCAGCTCCTGCAACGACGGCTGGGTGAACCAGGACATCACCTCGCTGGTCAAGGCCTGGGCCGCCAACGGGAACACCAACAACACCCTGGGCATCCGGGCCACCGACGAGAGCGACCCGTACGGCTGGAAGAAGTTCAACTCCGGCAACGCGACGTCCAACACGCCGTACCTGTCGGTGACCTACAACACCCCGCCGGCCGTCTCCACCCTGATCTCCCCGGCCGACGCCGCGCTCACCGGCGACTCCACCCCGACGCTGTCCGCCAAGGCGACCGACCCCGACGGCGGCAACATAGCCCTCGACTTCGAGCTCTGGGCGTCCAACGGCACGGCCGCGCTGCAGTCCGGCCGCACCGCCATGGCCGCCTCCGGCTCCACGTTCACCTGGACCCCGGGCACCGCGCTGCCGGCCGGCGCCTACAAGTGGCGCTCCCGCTCCTGGGACGGCACCGCCAACAGCGCCTGGTCCGCCTTCCGCACCCTCACCGTGGACACCACCGCGCCCGGCGCGACCACCGTCTCCTCCGGCGACTTCCCGGCCGGCCAGTGGGCGGGCACCCCGGACGCCAACGGCGACTACAGCGGCACCTTCACCTTCACCCCGCCGAGCAGCGACGTGAAGGACGTCCAGTACAAGCTGGACGGCGGGGCCTGGGTCACCGCGGCCACCACCGGCACGCCGGTCAGCGCCAAGCTCACCTTCAAGGCGGGCGCCCACACCGTCACCGCGCACAGCCGCGACGCCGCGGGCAACGTCTCCGCCGACCGGACCTACGCCTTCTACGCCGGCAAGGGCTCCGCCCTGGTCGCGCCCGGCGCGGGCGAGCGCCCGGCCCGCCGCACCTCGCTGCAGGCCGAGGGCAACAGCACCTACACCGGGGTGCGCTACCAGTACCGCCGCGGCGAGACGGACGCCTGGAAGGACGTCCCGGTCGCCAACGTCACCACCACCGCCGGCCAGCCGGTGACCGCCTGGCCCCATCCCGCCCCCGGCGGCAAGCCGGCCGCGCTGACCTGGAACATCACCGACACCCTGGCCGAGAACGGCCCGGTCGACGTCCGCGCGGTGTTCACCGACGGCACCGCCACCGACGCCACCGAGCCGAACACCGTCACGGTGGACCGCAACGCGGGCACCGCGCCGGAGACCAAGGTCGGCCCGGGCTCGGTGAACACCCTCACCGGTGACCTCACCCTGTCCGAGACCGACGCCGAGGCCTTCGGCCTGCACGCCGAGCGCTCCTTCTCCTCCCGCCGGCCCGCCAACGGCTCGGCCCAGGAGGGCCAGGCGGCGATCTTCGGCCCGCAGTGGAGCTCCGGCACCACCGCCGAGATCACCGACGCCGACTACTCCTACGTCCGCAAGACCTCGGCGACCTCCCTCTCGGTGGTCTCCGCGGACGGCTCCGAGGTCGGCTTCACCGCCACCGGCGCCGGCGGCTGGAAGCCCGAGCCCGGGGCCGAGAACCTCACCCTGACCGGCGCGTTCACCGCTGCCTTCACCCTGAAGGACACCGAGGGCATCACGGTCACCTTCGCCAAGGTCGACCCGGCCGCCACCACCTGGCAGGCCTCCGGCTCCTCGCTGCCCAGCGACAACTCCACCACCTCGGTGGTCTCGGAGAAGGTCGTCTCCGGCGGAAAGACCCTGGCCCGCCCGAAGTACGTCGTCGCGCCCTCCTCGGCGACCGCCTCCGCCAACTGCGCCGCCGTGCCGTCCACGGCCGGCTGCCGGGTGCTGGAGTACGTCTACGCCGACACCACCACCGCCACCGCGTCCGCCCCGGGCGACACGGCCGGCCAGGTGAAGCAGATCCGCCTGTGGTCCACCGACCCCGGCGCCGCCACCGCCACCCCCGTCGTCGTCTCGCAGTACGCCTACGACGACCAGGGCCGGCTGCGCGAGGTGTGGGACCCGCGGACCAGCCCGGCGCTGAAGACCGCGTACGGCTACGACGCGGCCGGCCGGGTCACCACCGTGACCGACCCGGGCGAGCTGCCGTGGACCCTGGAGTACGGCAAGGCCGGCAACGCCGCCACCGCCGGCGACGGCATGCTGCTCGCCGCCTCCCGTCCCACCCTCAAGCAGGGCAGCAAGGACGTCACCGACGGCACCGCCACCACCTCGGTGGTCTACGACGTCCCGCTGAGCGGCGCCAACGCGCCGTACCCGCTGGCGCCGTCCGACGTCGCCGCGTGGGGCCAGACCGACGCCCCGACCGACGCCACCGCCGTGCTGCCGCCCGACGCCGTCCCGGCCACCCACGACGGCAAGGCGCTCGGCACCGCCGGCTACAACCGCGCCTCGGTGACGTACACCAACGCCTCCGGCCGCGAGGTCAACACCGCCACCCCCGGCGGCGGCATCACCACCACCGAGTACAACGCCTACGGCAGCCCGGTGCGGACCCTCTCCGCGGAGAACCGCGTCCTCGCCCTGGCCACCACCGGCAACGACCTCAACAAGCTGCGCGCCCTCGGCATCGCCGGCCGCTCGACGGCCGACCGCGCCCAGGTGCTCTCCTCCACCTCGCTCCACTCGGCCGACGGCAAGCGCCTGCTGGAGCAGTACGACCCGCTGCAGCTGGTCACCCTGGAGCACGACGTGGCCGCCTCCGGCACCTCCCCGGCGCTCGCCGCCGGCGACGAGGTCGCGGCCCGCGCCCACACCGTCAGCGGCTACGACGAGGGCCGCCCGGCGGGCGCCGCGGTCAGCGACATGGCCACCTCGGTGACGGTCGGCGCCCGGATCGACGGCTACGCCGCCGACGCCGACACCCGCACCACCGCCACCGGCTACGACTGGGCCCAGGGCCTGCCCGTCAGGTCCGTCCAGGACCCGGCCGGCCTGAAGATCACCACCTCCACCGGCTACGACGCCAGCGGCCGGGTGACCTCGCAGAGCCGCCCGAACTCCACCGGCTCCGACGCGGCCACCACCGTCACCACCTACTGGACCGGCACCGGGACCGGCGCCTGCGCCGGCCACCCCGAGTGGGCCGACCTGGTCTGCTCGATCGCCCCGGCCGCCCAGATCGCCGGCGGCGGCGGCAACCCGCTGCAGCTGCCGACGAAGACCTTCCAGTACGACCGCTGGGGCAACGTCACGGTCCAGGCCGAGACCGCCAACGGCGTCACCCGCACCACCACCCGCAGCTACGACGCGGCCGGCCGCCCGGTGAAGATCTCGGTCACCGGCGGCACCGGTACCGCGGTCGCCGACACCGTGCTCGGCTACGACCCCGCCAACGGCGAGCTGGCCTCCCTCAGCAACGGCAGGGCCACCATCACCCTGGGCTACGACAGGCTCGGCCGCCAGGTCTCCTACGACGACGGCGCCGGCAACGTCACCACCACCGAGTACGACCGGCTCGACCGCCCGGTGAAGAAGTCCGACTCGGTGCCGTCCACCGTGACCTACGGCTACGACACCGCCAAGGACCCGCGCGGCCTGCCCACCTCGCTCACCGACTCGGTGGCCGGTACCTTCACCGCCGGCTACGACGTCGAGGGCCGGCTGGTCTCGCAGACCATGCCCGGCGGCAACACCCTCACCAGCAGCTACGACAGCCGGGGCATCCAGACCGGCAAGACCTACACCAACCAGGCGGGCACCGTCCTGCTGGCCGACACCGCCGACTACACCGTCCACGGACAGCAGGCGGGCCGCACCCAGAGCGACGGCAACAGCACCACCAGCGGCTACACCTACGACGCCACCGGCCGCCTCACCAAGGCCGCCGACAGCACCGGCCTGGCCTGCTCCACCCGGACCTACGCGTTCGACCGGAGCAGCAACCGGACCAACCGCACCAGCGTCACCGACGACTGCGACCCGGCCACCGCCGACGCCGTCACCCAGGCCGAGAACCACGGCTACGACACCGCCGACCGCCTCACCGACACCGGCTACGTGTACGACGCCTTCGGCCGCACCACCGCCCTGCCGAAGGGCACCCAGGTCGGCTACTACGCCAACGACCTGGTCCGCACCGAGACCCTCGGCGACACCCGCAGGACCTGGGACCTGGACGCCTCCGGCCGCCTCGCGGTCGGCACCACGGAGACCAAGGGCACCGACGGCACCTGGACCGTCACCGAGCAGGACACCAAGCACTTCGACGGCGGCAACGACAGCGCCTCCTGGTCCAAGGACGCGGCCGGCCGGCTGACCCGCAACGTCCTGGACCTGACCGGCCAGCTCACGGCCGCCACCGGCACCGACGGCGGCGCGATCCTGCTGCTGACCAACCTGCACGGCGACGTGTCCGTCCAGATGTCCCCGGACGGCCTGGAGGACCTCGCGGTCTACCACTACGACGAGTACGGCAACACCGTCGACTCCACCGGCTCGACCGCGTACGGCTGGCTCGGCGGGGCGCAGCGCGAGGCCGACGGCCTCTCCGGCCTCACCCTGATGGGCGTGCGCCTGTACGACTCGACCACCGGCCGCTTCCTGCAGACCGACCCGGTCCTGGAGGGCTCGCCGAACGCCTACGGCTACCCGGTCGACCCGATCACCATGGACGACCTGACCGGTCTGAACTGGAAGAAGAAGTGGACGGCCTACTTCAGCCGGTCCGAGGGCAACACGATCGGTGCCCTGCTGTACGTCTCCGGCAAGATCGCCCAGGGCATCTCGAAGATCCTGCGCAGGCTCCCGCACATCGTCGCCCGGGCCGCCGGCTACGTCCTGTGGGCGCTGTCCTACCTGATGAAGAAGATCGGCAAGCAGTTCATCAAGGCGGCCAACAAGCGCGGCAGCCACGGCGTGATCTTCACCTTCGGGATCTGGCGCTCCAGCCACTGGTGGGTGCCGGACCGTCCGATCTACCGCGTGAACCCGCGGTACTGAGCCGGGAGGAGGCCTCTCCGACGATCCACTGATGCGGGACAGGTAGGGCCGGGCCCGGGGGTGATCCCCCGGGCCCGGCCGCTTGCGCACATCGATGATCATCCCGGCGTAGGCTCTCGGCTGATCACAGGGGCAGAGAGGGAGACAATGGGCCAGAAGATCATCCGGTTCTCGGACCTGACCGGCCGGCACGCGGAGAACGACCGGGAGCTGGTGCGGGTGGTGGTGCTCCAGCACCCCGACCTGACGGACGGTCCGGTCGAGATCGACGCGCTCGCCGGGGAGTTGGGCGAGGTGCGGGAGCTGACGCTCGACCTGGTCACGATCGAGCTGCACCACCCGGACCGGGCGGAGCCGCAGACGGTGGTGATGGAGGCCGAGACCTTCAACCGGCTGGCCTCGGCCGCGCCGATGGCCGAGGTGCTGCGCGGCGCCAGGCCGGCCGCCCGGGCCGCCGCCTCCGCGACGGCCCTCACCGGCAGCCGGGAGCGGGTCAACTACGCCAGCCTGGAACACGCCGGGCGGCCGCACAAGGGCCGCACCACCGACGCGGAGAAGCAGGTCGTCCAGCAGCACCTGGACGAGATCAACGAGCGGCTCGCCGCCGAGGGCGTCCGCACCATCGACCCGGACAACGCCGAGCACGTGACCCGCTACGGCCTGGACACCCTGGCCCGGGAGACCGGCGTGATGTTCGGCTGACCGGCCCGGACGGCCGGGCCCGCCGGGCGCTCCGTCGGGCGGGCCGGCCCGGGCACTCCCCGGACAGCTCCCCGTCGGACCGGTCGCCCGCGGCCCGCCCCATGATCGGCCCCGCCGCCCGTTCCGGCGACCGCGGTGCGGCCGGGCGGGCGACCGCCGAGCAGGTGAATCGCCGCGACCGCCCCTCGTGTCGCCGACCGGCCCGGCACGGCGATCGGCTGGACTGCGCGCTATGCGTATTCCACACCGGACCGGACGGATCGTCTCGGTCCTGGCGCTGGTGGCGGGCTCACTGCTGAGCAGCAGCGTGCTGGCCCCACCGGCCCAGGCCGCGATCTCCTTCACCAAGAGCGTCGACAAGGCGACCGTCTCCCCGGGGGAGAACGTCACCTACACCCTGCGCTACACCTGCTCCATCACCGAGTGCACCGGCGGGAACATCCTCGACACCCTGCCCTCGAACATGCAGTTCCTCGGCTGGACGCCGGACCCGTCCTCGGTGGACGTGGCCGCCTCCACCGTGCCCGCCGCGGGCGCGATGGGCGGCACGATGGACATCCGGCTGAAGGACCTGAGTCCGGGCACCACCGCCACCGTCACGGTGACGATGAAGTACCCGAACTTCACCACCCCGAACGGCGCCACCTCCACCAACTCGGCCACCATGTCGGCCAACGGCGAGCCCTCGCAGACCGCCACCGCCGACACCGCCGTCCAGGTGCAGCCGCAGTACACGGTGACCAAGGGCGTCCAGACCTCCAGCAGTGACGGACGCACCGTCACCTACCAGTTCAGCGCCTGCGCCACCGACAACGTGCCCAACGTCGACCTGGACACCAGCCGGCTGCTGGACACCCTGCCGCCCGGCGCGGTGGTGGACACCGGCCGCTCGCCGGGCTGGTCGCCGGCGGCACCCGGCCCGAACACCTGGGGCTACGACATCGGCCCGTTCGTCTCCGGCAACGGGCGCGGCGGCTGCCGCATCCCCGGCGTCCTGGTCGTCAACTACCCGGAGGCCTCCTTCCCGGACGGAACGACCTCCGAGAACGTCGTGGCCCTGCACGGCGACCCGATCGGGCCGGACCCGGAGCGCCAGCTCGACACCGCGAACGCCACCACCAGCCCGTTCCAGCCGCCGGCCACCGGCGTGGTGGTGACCGCCAGCAAGGTCTGGCGCGACACCACCGTCAACGGCGACCTCAACTCCTTCAGCCTGTCGGCCACCAACACCGCCGGACCGGCCACCAGCCTCACCGTCACCGACCCCGGGGCCGGCAGCACCGACGGCATCTACAACTGGATCTTCCCGCAGTCCCTCCAGCTGGAGCCGTGGAACCCCACCAGCATCCTGCTGACCCTGCAGTACCGCCTCAACGGCGACCCCACCTGGCAGACCTTCACCCCGGGCACCCCGTTCAACGGCTCCGACACCCGCCGGATCACCTTCGAACCGGGCGCGGGCGACCCGGCCAACGACGTGCTCGGCATCCCGGCCGGGCGCTGGCTGGACGGCCTCCGGTTCACCTGGAACGGCCCGATCCCCACCGGCTGGAGCCCGGGCAACGCGGTGCAGCTGGTCACCCAGGTCGCCACCCCCGGCCACGACGGACGCCAGGCCCCCGAGCCGCTGACCAACTGCGTGGACACCACCGCCACCGACGGCACCAACAACGCCTCGGCCAACGCCTGCGCGCAGACCACCATCACCCAGGCCACCAACCTCGGCGCGGCCAAGACCACCGTCGCCGGCGAGCTGTCCGCCCCCGGCGGCCGGGCGACCTTCCAGGTCATCCCGTACAACCGCAGCGCCCGCGACCTGGACCGGCCGCTGGTGCTCTACGACGTGCTGCCGGCCGGCGTCGTCTACATCGACGGCTCGGCCCGGCCCGACCCCAACTACCCGGACGCCAAGGCCCCTTCGTCGATCACCGTGACCCCCGGCCCGGACGGCCGGCAGATCCTGCGGATGGAGTGGCCGGCCGGCGCGCCGGACATGACCTACCTGCACGACCAGCTGGCCTACCGGATGCTCTTCGACGTCCAGGTCGCCAACAGCATCCGCTCCGGTGACCTCACCAACGACGTCTACGTCACCGTGGACCAGCCCACCGCCCCCGTCGCCTGCATGTTCTCCGGCTCCGACAGCGGCAGCACCCCGGACGTGCTCGACCTCAACGGCAACGGCAACACCACCGAGCTGCTCTGCCACGCCTCCTCGCAGATCCGGGTGGACGTGCCGTCGGTGCTGCGCTCGTACAAGGAGGTCAAGGGCGACCTGGACTCCGACTACGTGAGCATCGGCACCGCCACCCCGGGCGGCCAGATCTCGTACCGGATGACCGTGCGCAACGACTCCCCCGACCCGGTCACCGACTTCATCGCCTACGACAGGCTCCCCACCCCGGGCGACAACTACGTGCTCACCCAGGACGCCCCGCGCGGCAGCGCCTGGACCCCGTCGCTCAGCCAGCCGATCACCAGCAGCGACCCGACCGTGGTGATCGAGTACACCACCGACCCCAACCCCTGCGTGGAGCCCGTCGTCGTCAACCGCACCGGCTGCAACAGCGCGGCGGTCTGGAGCACCACCTTCCCCGGCCCCGGGACGGCCACCTGGTTCCGCATCCACCGCCCCGGCACGATGGCCTCCGGCGAGTCCTTCACCCTGACCTGGCCGATGGTCGCCTCCTACGACGCGCCGGAGGGCGAGTACGCCTGGAACAGCTTCGCGTACACCGCCACCGACGCGGCCGGCCGCCAGCTGCTGCCGGCCGAGCCCGCCAAGGTCGGCGTCGCGGTCAAGCGGGTCACACCCTCCAACAACGCGCTGGGCGACTTCGTCTGGCAGGACAAGGACGGCTCCGGCGTCCAGAAGCCCGGTGACACCGGGATCGCCGGGGTCACCGTGCACCTGCTGGACGGCAACGGCCAGCCGGTGCGGGACAAGGACGGCAAGCCGGTCACCGCGGTGACCGACGCCACCGGCCACTACCTGTTCGACAACCTGCCGGACGGCAGCTACGCGGTCCGCTTCGACCTGGCCACCCTGCCCAAGGGCGCCACCGTCACCAAGCAGCACGCCGGCACCGACCCGGCCAAGGACTCGGACGCCGACCCGGCCACCGGCCTCACCCAGACCGTCACCCTCAGCGGCGGACAGCGCGACCTCGACCTCGACATGGGCGTGATCCTCCAGACCACCTCCCCGTCGCCGTCGCCCTCGCCGACCTCCTCCCCGTCGCCGACCTCCTCGCCCTCGCCGACCTCCTCGCCGTCGCCGACCTCCTCGCCGACGCCGTCGCCGAGCCCGAGCCCGAGTTCGTCGCCGTCCCCCTCGCCGTCGCACTCGCCGTCCCACTCGCCGAGCCCGACGGCCACCGCCACCCACACGCACACCCACGTCCCGAGCCCGTCGGAGAGCGGCGAACTGCCGCACACCGGCGGCTCCTCCCCCGACACCCTCGTCGCGGCACTCGGCGCCATCGCCCTCCTCGGCGGCGGCACCCTCTGCTTCGTCGCCTACCGCCGACCGGGCCGGCACGGCTGACGCCCACCCGGACCCCGCTGAACGCCAGTGGCGCCGCCCCGTCGAGGGCGGCGCCACTGGCGCGTTCGGGAGCGGGCCCGGCGGTCCTAATCCAGTTGGGACAGCGCGTCGGTGACCAGCTTGGTGGCGAAGTCCTCGCCGTTGCCGGAGATCCGGTTGACGTACTCCGCGAGCAGGACGGCCGTCGCCTCCAGGGGGTTCATCTCCTCCTTGGTCCACGGTCCGTACTGGGCGCGCCACAGGTTGGGGCTCAGTCCGGTGCCGGCGGCGATGAGCAGGCCGGCCATGGTGGGGATCACCTCCGGGCTGAAGGTCCTCGGCATCATGCGCATGGTGGCCACCAGGCTGGGGATCGCGTGTTCGAGCACGTCCTCCTCGTGCTTCTCGAAGGCCGAGCGCAGCCAGTTCATGTACATGTAGACGAGCGTGCAGGCGCCTTCCACCAGCGCCTCGGCCTCGTCGGGCCCGAAGGACGCGGTGAGCTGCTCGACCATCCGCCGGTGCTCGGGGCCCGTCCCGGACTTGCCTTCGTAGACGGACCTGAGCCGGGAGTCGATCACCATGAGCGCTGCGCTCACATCACCGACGGGAGCGTGTTCGGGGTCGCAGGACGACACGGGACTCCTTCTGGAACGGCCACGGCCGGGACGGCCGGTCGGTTCGTAGGGTAGGCGACCGATCGGACGGGATCCGCCGGATCCGGCCGGGGCGTCCTCGGGTGACGGTGCGCGAGTGCCGTCCCGGGCGGACCGGGGCGGCACGGCGGCGGTGGGACGGGCCCTGTCCCCCGCCTCCGTCACCCGGCAGCGACGTCTCACCCGTCAAGGTGACACTCCGGCAGCCGAGTTGACGACGACGGGTGGCGGGCGGCCGGCCGCGGTCCGCGACGGCCCCGGGCCCGCGGGCGACACGCCCGGCGTCACACGGCCGTCACGTTCCCGCTGGATACTCGGAAGGCCCACCGCCCGCGCCCCGTACGACGGAGGACCACCGCAGATGACCGCCGGCCCCGACCGCCCCGCCTTCCTCCTGGTCCACGGCGCCTGGCACGGCGCCTGGTGCTGGGACGCGGTGCGCTCCGCCCTCGCCGCCGACGGGTGGCGCACCCACACCGTGGACCTGCCCAGCTCCGCCGCCCACCCCGATGCCGCCCGCCCGGCGGGCCTGCTGGAGGACGCCGACGCGATCCGCGACCGCCTGCGGCGGATCGACGGCCCGGTGGTGACGGTCGCCCACTCCTACGGCGGCGCCCCCACCACCGAGGCCATCGCGGGCGCCGCCAACGTGGTGCGGGCGGTCTACCTCGCCGCCTTCCAACTGGACGTCGGCGAAAGCGTGTTCTCCTTCCTCGGGGCTCCCGTTCCGGAGGACGACACGGGCCGCACCCCGCCGAACGCCGACGCCCGCCGCCTGCACTACACCGACGTGCCCGCCGCCGAGGCCGACCGCGCCCTGGCCCGGCTGACCCCGCAGAGCGTCCGGTCCTTCACCCGGCCGGTGACCACGGCGGGCTGGCGCACCGTGCCGTCCAGCTACATCGTGTGCGAGCACGACCGGGCCCTCGAACCGTCACGGCAGCGCGAGCTCGCCGCCCGCGCCGACACCGTCCACCGGCTGCCCAGCGGCCACGCCCCGTTCCTGTCCATGCCCGGGGAGCTCGCCACCCTGCTGGGCCGGATCGCCGGCTCGGCCGCTCCGCAGGGTGCCGACGTCCGGAGTGACGAGGGGCGCTGACGGCGGGCGGGACGACCCGACCGGCTCCGGGCCGCCCCGTCCGCCCCGCCCCACGGTCTTCGACCCGGGTCAGCCGGCTTCCGTGCGCGGCTCCAGCCGGGTGCCGCTGCGGAGGGTGATCGACATCAGGTCGCTGGGGGCGTCGAGCTCCAGCCGGTGCCAGCGGCCCCGGGGCACGATCGCGGCGGTGCCCGCCGCCAGCCGCACCACGGACTCGGCGTCGCCGGGCTCGACGGGGCGGAGGTGGAGGCGCACGGCGCCGGCCAGGCAGCAGACCGCCTCCTCCGCCTCGGGGTGCATCTCCCAGTGGTCGGCGTGGACGTCTGCGTCGCTCTCCACGTGGAAGGTCGCGATCTGCCAGACCCCGGCGTCGCCGGCGGCCATCCGGCGCCCGGCCGCCCGGACGTCGCCGTCGGGGTGGATGTGCAGGGCCGAGGCGAACAGGTCCACGGCCGCGAGCGGAGTGGTCGTCATGAGCGGGTTCCTTCCAGTCGGTTCTCTGCGGGGGTGAGCGGGGCGGGGTGCCCTGGCGCCTGCGGCCGGCGCCGGGGCAGCACAACGATCGCCACCAGCGCGGCGAGGGCGAAGAGCCCGGCGGTGGCGGCCAGTCCGGTGGCGTAGCCGGAGTTGAGGGCCGACGGGTCGGTGGCGCCGCCGGAGCGGTGGGCGGCGACGGTGGCCAGGGCGGCCAGGCCGACGCAGCCGCCGAGCTGGCGGGAGCTGTTGAGCAGGCCGGAGGCCGTCCCGGCCTCGTGGGCGGCCACGCCGGTGGTCCCGGCGGCGGCGACCGGGGCCAGGACCAGCCCGGTGCCGATGCTGGTGACCAGGGACGGGCCGAGGACGTCGGTGAGGAAGCCGCCGTCCGGGCTGATCAGCGAGAACCAGGCCAGGCCCGCGGTGGCCAGCACCGCCCCGGGCACCAGGGCGGCCCGGGGAGTGCGGCGCGCGACGACGCGTGTGGCGAGCACGGTGCCCGCGACCAGTCCGGCCGAGAAGGGCAGGAAGGCGAGGCCGGTGGCGGCGGCGCCCAGGCCCAGCACCTGCTGGAGGTAGAGCGAGACGAAGTAGAAGGCCGTGAACTGCCCGGCGGCGGCCAGGAACACCAGGACGTTGGCACCGGCCACCCAGCGGCTGCGCAGCAGGCCCGGGCGGAGCAGCGGTGCGGAGGTCCTGGCCTCGGTGACGGCGAAGGCGGTCAGCAGCGCGAGCGCGGCGGCGAGCGTCCCCAGGGTGGCCGGGGAGCCCCACCCCCGGACGTCGGTGCGGACGACACCGAACACCAGCAGCCCGACCCCGGCGGTCGCGAGGACGGCGCCGAGCACGTCCGGCCGCTCCCGCCGTACGGGCGGTGCCTGGGCCGTTCCGGCCTCCTCGGCGGGACCGCTGGCCGGCAGCAGCGCGAGCGCCGTCGCCACGATCGGCAGGTTGACCAGCATGACCCAGCGCCAGCTCGCGTACTCGGTCAGCAGTCCGCCCGCCAGCACGCCCAAGGCCCCGCCCGCGGCGTTGGCCGCGCTCCACACGCCGAGCGCGCGCACCCGCCGGGGGCCTTCGGTGAACGTGGTGGTGAGCATCGCGAGCGCGGCCGGGGCCGCCGCCGCCGCGCCCGCGCCCTGTCCGGCGCGGGCGGCGACCAGCTGCCAGGGCGACTGGGCCAGTCCGCCCGCCAACGAGCAGAGGCCGAACACGGCCAGGCCCACCAGGAGCAGCCGCCGCCGGCCGTACAGGTCGCAGGCGCGGCCGCCGAGCAGCAGGAGCCCGCCGAAGGTGAGCGCGTAGACGTGCACGACCCAGGAGAGGTCCAGCGGCGCGAATCCCAGGTCGGCCCGGATCGCGGGCAGGGCGACGTTGACCACCGACATGTCCAGGGCGAAGACGAACTGGGCGACCGTCACCGCCGCCAGCACCCGGCCGGGGCGCCCTCGTAAGTTTTTGTACATGTATAGAAAGTAGTCCCGGGCGCCCCCCGCTGTCGAGCCCCGGGTGATGATGGGGGCATGCAGCAGCCCTCCGCCCAGCCGCCCGCAGCCCCGCAGCCTGCCGCCCAGCCGCCCGCCGGATCGCAGCCGACCGGACCGCAGCCCGCCGGGGTGCCCGCCGCCCCGCGGCCCGGCGCGCGGCGCAAGGCCACCGGCCGACCGCCCCGGATCACCCGGGAGGAGGTCGTCACCACGGCGCGCCGGATCGTGGACGAGGAGGGCGTCGAGCGGCTGACCATGCGCCGCCTGGCCACCGAGATCGGCAGCACGCCGATGGCGCTCTACCACCACGTCCGCGACAAGGAGGAGCTGCTCGTCCTGCTGCTGGACGACTACGCCGCGCGGACACTGCGACCGACCGAACCGCCGGCCGACCCGCGCGAACGGGTCGTCACCGCGGCGGCCGCCATCCACGAGGCGCTCGCCGCCTGCCCGTGGATCGTCGAGGTCCTGACCGGGGACAGCGTGATGTCCGCCCACTCGCTGTGGTTCGTCGAGCAGATCGTCGACGGCCTGGTCACCTGCGGCCTCTCACCGGAACGGGCCGTCCAGGGCTACCGCGCGATCTGGTACTACACCGCCGGCGAGATCATGGTCCGCGCCACGGCCACCCGCGGCCGGCCCGCCGACGACCGCCCCACCCACCGCCAGCAGGTCTTCGCCGATCTCGACCCGGAGCGACTCCCCCGCCTGGCCGGGCTCGCGGACCGCTGGGCGCCGCTCACCGCCCAGGACACCTACCGGGACGGCCTCGACGCCCTGGTGGACGGCCTGCTCGCGGCCCGCTGAGCGGCTGCGCGGCCTTCCGCGCCCCGGACGCCCGCCGGGCGGAGCCGGCTACCTCCCGACCAGAGCCCGGACGACGAGGCCGCTGAGCGCGCGGGGCGCCAGCCGCCGGGCGGTCCACATCGCGTGGGTGCCGCGCCCGGGAAAGGCCCACAGCCGGCCCCGTGCCAGGGCGCGGTCCATCGAGTCCAGCACCTTCTCCGGGCTCAACCCCCGGCGTGGACCGATCACTTCAGGGGTCTCCACCCGGATGCGCGACAGCATCGGGGTCTCCACCGCGGGCGGGCAGACGCACAGCACCCGGATGCCGTCGCCACGGTGTTCGGCCGCGACGATCTCGGCGAGGAAGTGGACCGCCGACTTGGCGGCGCCGTAGCCGCCGCCCAGCGGGATGGGCACCCAGCCGCCGATGGAGCCGAAGAGCACGACCTGGCCGCCGCCCTGTGCCGCCATCGCCGGCACCACGGCACGGACCATGTGGAGCGTGCCGCCGTACACGACGTTCATCAGGCGCAGGGTCTCCGCCGGGTCCTGATCGAGCAGCCGGCCCATCACCCCGACGGCCGCGCAGTGCACCAGCCGCCGGGGCGGGCCCAGCTCGCGGCCGACGTCGCGGACCACGGCGGCGACCGCCGCGTAGTCCGTGACGTCGCAGACGAACGAGCGCACCCCGGGGGCCCGCTCCGACAACGCGTCCAGACCGGCCGCGTCGACGTCGACCGCCGCGACCGCCCAGCCCGCCCGGGCCAGCCGCAGCGCCGCCGCCCGGCCGATCCCGCTGGCGGCACCGGTGACGATCGCCACCTCACCCGGCACGGACGCCATCTGTCACGCTCCCACGGCTGCGAGAAGTACCGGACGCGCCCTCGGCGCCGGAGGCCGAGCCTCCCGAGCAACCATGCCTACCCGGCCGACGGCGCCCCGACTCTCACCCGGCCGGACGACCGTCGGCCTCAGCCGTTGCCGAAGAAGCCGAGCGCCCCCGCCGCGCAGACCCCGCCGGCCCCCATGAACACCGGGGTCAGCACCTTCAGCTCCACCCAGCTTCCGGCCCGGAACCGCATGCCCTTCGGCGGCCCGATCGGGTACCAGCGCCGGCGCCCGATCGGGATCGGCCACAGCACCGGGCAGCCCGAGACGGTCAGCGCGTCACCCAGGCAGTGCACCAGCGCGCCGAGCGCGATCGGCAGCCCGATCCACAGGTACTGCTGCCCCGGCTCCTCGAACAGCCACTGCGAGCCGTTGCCGGGCTTGTCGAGGACCTCCGCGAGCATCCACGCGCTGGCCGCCCCCAGCAGCCACACCAGGACGTCACTGGAGACCCGGGCCTGCCGCCACAGCAGACCCTCGATCGCCAGCACCATGTGCACGAACAGCACCACCAGCACACCCCAGCGGCCGCCGAACACGGCCACCGCCGCGGCGCCCGCCCCGCACAGCACCGCCCAGAGCCAGGTGTGCGTCAGCGTCCGGTGCCCGCCCGAGCGCCTCGGGTCGCCCTTGCCCCGGGTGGCCTTGTACACCGCGTACGAGAGGTTGTCGATCACCTCGCACAGCGCCCGGGACACCGGCCCGAACGCCCGGGATATCGTCGCCGCCTTGTGGTCCAGGTCCGGCGCCAGCGCCGCCCCCGCGCAGATCAGCGCCCCCGCGAGCAGGACCGGCCAGGGCATCGGCTCCCCCATCCCGGCCGCCACCGCGCCCACCCCCAGCCATGCGGCCGCACCCGACAGCGAATGCGCCGGTCCCATCATGTCCGTACACCACCGATCCTCATCAGCTCGGCCCTCACCGCGAGGACCTGACGTCACGGCAGCCTATCCGTCCAAGATCACCGACCCCGCCCCTCGCCCCCGGCCCGCCCCTTCCTTCCCCCCGATCCGGCCGGGCGGGCCCCACCCGCTCCGCCCCGCCGGACCCTCCGGCGCCCCGCGGATCAGGCCAGGGCCTTCTCCAGCGCGGCGAGGTAGCTGCGCATCATGTGGTCGCGGATGCCCTCGCCGTCCGGCGAGAACGCCGCCGCGCCCAGGCCCTTGGCCCGGTCGGTCAGCCCGGGGACCAGCCCGACCTTCTCCGTGACGCGGCCCGAGGAGTCGATGTGGCGCAGCGCCTCGACATGGGTGAAGGCGGGCTCCGGCGGCAGCTCCGGGACGATGTCGTTGCCGTGCACGAAACGGTAGGTGCGCCCCCGCAGGCCCTTGTCGTACGCGGCGGCGAGCAGCCGGTCGCAGGTCCGGGGCTGGCCGAAGGTGTAGACGCCGTCGGCCGCCAGGCTCGGGTCCTCCAGGTCGAGCCGGGCCGCGACGAGCATGGCGAGGGCGCCGCCGAGGCTGTGGCCGGTGAACCAGACCGTCTGATCGTCGGTCCGCAGATCGGAGACGGCCTTGGCGACGTCCGGGTAGATCGATTCGAGGGCCTCGGCGAAACCGTAGTGGACATAGCCCGTCCGGGCGGGGCCGGGCCAGGGCGGGGTGGTGGCGTCGGTGAGCCAGTCACGGATCTGCGCGGGTTCGGTACCGCGGAACGCGGTGACGATCATGTCGTCGCCGGCCATGGTGTACGCCTGGGTGTCCTGGAGCGGGAACGGCGGGGTGAAGCGCGTCTGGTGGTGACACACGGCGTCGAAGCCCCAGGCGTGGGCCTGCTCCTCGATCGCGGCCTCGTCCTTGTAGGCGAGTTCCGCGGCCTTCGCCAGCCAGTAGGCGTGCGGGAGGCTGTAGCCGGTGGCCTGCTGGTCGAAGTCGGTGGGTACGGCCATGGGGGGCACTCCTGTCGGGTCGTCGGACGGAACGGCGGATCGGCCCCCAGGCCCCGACCGGCATCCGCCGCCGGGTGCGCACCGCAGCGCCCTGGTGACCAGGAGTGACGCTACCCCGCACACAGTTCGTGAGCGACCGGGCCACACCCCCGCCCCATCCGCCGGGCGCCCGCGGCACGACACCCGCCCCGACCACGCCCGCCCCGCCCCGCCCCGCCCCGCCAAGCACCGGCACAGGGAACCCGCGCTCCCGCGCCCGGATCACCCGCCGATGCAGCGGCCACGGCAGCGGCCACTGCCGCCGATCCCCCCGCCGCCCACCGCAGTCGCCGTCAGTCCGCTTCCACCGACCGCGCGATCCGCTCCCGCGCCGCGACCGCCCGCGCGTCCTCGTACCCGTCCAGCAGCGCGAGCGCCTGCGTCCGGTGGCGCCGCGCCGCTTCCCCGTCGTCGGCGAGCACGGTCGCCGCCAGAGCGTCGAGGGCCAGTGCCTCGTGCCAGGGGTCGCCGAGTTCGTGGTGGGTGGTGGCGGCCCGGCGGAGGAAGGCGGCGGCCTCGGTGTGACGGTCGAGGTGACGGTAGGTCTCGCCCGTGCCCTGCCAGGCGAGGGCTTCGCGGCTGCGGTCACCGAGGCGGCGATGGAGGACGGCGGCGCGCTGGTAGGAGTCGAGGGCGTCGGCGGGTTGGCCGTCGGCCCGTTGGGCGTCGCCGAGGGTGAGGAGCCAGAAACCCTCCAGGCGGTGGTCACGGAGGTTCAGGGCGATGTCCAGTGCCGCGTGTGCCGAGGCGAGTGCACCGGCCGGGTCGCCGTCCTCGCGTTGGATGTCGCTCAGCAGGCGCAGGGCGTTTCCCTCGCCGCGCTGGTTCTTCAGTGCGCGGTGGGCGGTCAGTGCCTGGCCGACGGCGGCCGCGGCCTCGGGGAGGTGTCCGGCGCGACAGTGGGTGCTGGCGAGGTTGGAGAGTGCGGTGGCCTCCCAGTGGGCCTCGCCCAACTGCCGGAAGGCGGCGAGCGCCTGCTCGAAGTGCCGGGCGGCGTCGTCCAGTTGCCGGCTGTGCAGGTGGACCAGTCCCAGCAGGTTGAGCGAGTGTGCCTCGTTGAGCCGGTCGCCGAGTTCACGCCAGAGCGCCAGGGCACTGCGGTGGCACTCCAGGCTGTCGCCGAGGGAGTTGACCCGGGTGTACGCCATGCCGAGGTCGGTGAGCAGCACGGCGCGGGCCGTGTCGTCGGAGAGGCGTTCGGCGGCTGCCAGCCCGAGCCGGCCCGCCACCGGCCAGTCCGCGCCGGGGGCCGAGGGGGCCTGGGCGTTCCAGAGGACCGCGGCCAGCTGCCAGGTCCGCCGGTCCTCGCCTGCCGCGGAGGCGGTGTGGACGGCCTGGAGGAGGTTGGCGCGTTCGCGTTCGGCCCAGTCCACGGCGGCGTTGTAGTCGGCGAGGACCGTCGGCCGGACTCCGTCCGCCGCCTGGTCGAGCGGCAGCCGGGCTTCGGCCGGCCGCAGCCACTGCTGGGCGGCGTCGGCGGTGTGCAGGTACCAGTCGAGTACCCGCCGCAGTGCGGCCCGGCGCTGTGCGGGGGCTTCCTCCTGCTGGGCCTGGTCGGTGGCGTAGGCGCGCAGGAGGTCGTGGAACTGGTAGCGGTCGGGTGCGCCCTGTTCCACGAGGTGGGCGCCGACGAGGGAGTCGAGGAGCTGTCGGGTGCGGTTGGGGGTGAGGTGGGCGAGGGCGGCCGCGGCGTGGAGCCCGAAGTCGGGGCCGGGATGGAGCCCGAGGAGCCGGAACAGGCGGGCGACCTGGTCGGGCAGGGCCCGGTAGGACCAGGCGAAGACCGTACGGACGGCGTCGACGTCCTCGTCGTCGCCCACGCTGAGGGCGTCCCAGAGCGCGGATTCGTCGCGGAGGTCGTCGATCAGGTCGTCCAGACCCATGTGGGGCAGGCTGGCCGCGCGTTCGGCCGCGATCCGCAGGGCCAGCGGCAGTTGGGCGCAGAGACGGGCCAGTTCGGCGAGCTTCGCGGGGTCGTCCTCGGGCCTGTGCCCGGCGGTGACGGCACGCAGCAGGGCGACGGCCTCCGCCTCGGGCAGGGTCCCCAGGGTGAGCCGACGGGCACCGTCGCGTACGGCGAGGCCGGACAGACGGCTGCGGCTGGTGACCAGCACGAGGCTTCCGGCGCTGCCGGGCAGGAGCGGCCGGACCTGGTGCGCGCTGGCCGCGTTGTCGAGGACGACCAGGAGACGGCGCTCGGCGAGGAGCGAGCGGTAGAGGGCGGCGGCCGCGTCGGGGTCGGACGGAACGGACTGGGCAGCGACGCCGAGGGAGATCAGGAAACGGTGGAGCGCCTCCTGGGCGGTGACGGGCCGGCCCGGATCGTAGCCGCGGAGGTTGACGTACAACTGGCCGTCGGGGAACCGATGCCGGGCCTGGTGGGCCCAGTGCAGGGCGAGTGCGGTCTTCCCGGCACCGGCGGTCCCGGCGATCACGACGACCGCGGCGGACGTGGTGCCGGCGGAAGCGACGGCATCGGGCGGGTTCCGGTCCTCGCCGGTCAGGGCGGAGTCCAGCTGGTGAAGCTCGTCCGTACGGTTCACGAAACCGCGTACGTCCGCAGGCAGTTGGCGGGGAGTCGGGGCGGCACTCGACCGGTCGGACCGGCCGTGGAAGTGGATGCCTCCGCTGACGTCCCTGGCCTGGACGACGTCCTGGGCCGAGGACCCGGACACGGTGGAACGCGTGCTTCCCGGGCCGTCGATGCTCCCGCCGTGCTGCTCTGCCACTGCGCTCCGTTCCTATGCGGGTGGGAGGAGGTGTGCCACCTCACGATCGAAGTACACCAGGACGTCTTCGCCCGCCCGGTGGAGATCCGTGATGTAGCTCTCCCACCGGCGGACGAGATCGGGGTCGGTGTATCTGATCGCCCCGACGGGAATTCCTGTTTCCGAATACCGAACCTGATAGAGCGTACGACCACCGAGAATGACGATTTCCGGCAGCTGCCCGGATTCCTCGGAAGCGGCCAGCGTCATGGCGTCGACGATATGGATTCGCTCGCCGCATTCGGCCCTGATCCGCAACGAGTGCAGCTCCCACCGCAGGTACGGCGTCAGCGGCATCTCGACCACCCGCACCCGGTGAAAGCAGGACTGGCGCTCCTCGTCCTCCCGGCCGATCTCGCGCAGCGCCTCGCGTCGGCCTTCCAGGAGGTGCAGCGCCTCGCCCCAGTCGCCTCGACGGGCGGCCTCCCAACTCGGGCTGCCCTGCTCCTCGAAGTGCTGGCGCCGCTCCAGCTTCCAGGAGTCCCGGCCTCGCACCAGCGCGTCCCGCTCGCGGAAGTCGCGCTTGTAGTCGTCCCGGGCGAGAACCTCTCCCCACTCGGCCCTCAGCTCGGGAGCCCGCCGATCAGGCATCCGCGATGTCCGCTTTTGCCGTGCTGAGCATGACACCCGGAATGACGACGAGCCGCTCACCCGGCCCCAGGGCAACGTCCTCGGGAAGTCGGTCACGGTAGTTGTCGGTGAGGTCCCGGCCGATCACGGCGATGTCACCGTTCGAGAGCTGCCAGATGTCCGGGCATTCGTCCCGGTCCTCGGACGTCCCGAGTTCCTTCGCTGACTTTCCCAGACGCTTCGCCAGAAAAGCGGAAGGATCGGCTTCCCATCCACGAGCCATGCCCGCCCCCCTATCGATATTGCTTTCGGCGCAGAACCGCGGGTTTGGTCATCCTACACCTGACGGTGAGCCAGGGGAATATTTAGTACATTCGCTATGTACTTCTAAATGATCACCATCGCAGCACATCGGCACCATTTGCGGCGGTATTCATCCACCCGGGGCGGGAGAAGCGGTCCGCCGCGCATATGCCACTGGCTCATGGACTGCGGCAAATTCTCCTTGGGGAGTCAACAGTTCGTTGCAGCACTGGAGTTCACACACCAACACGCCCAGCCATGCAAGAGATGCCCACCCACCCCATCAGGCCAGGTCGCGGGAGGAACCCTCCACACCCACGGGGGCCGGCCGGCTCCCGGGGTGACGTCGGTCTCGGGGACACCGCGTTCCCCGCACCCACGAGGACCAGCTGGTCGCTGTCCTTGGCCTCAGGGCGTGCGTGTTCCGTTGAGGTAGGCGAGGACGGCGAGGACGCGGCGGTTGTCGTCGTCGGAGGCACCGAGGTCGAGCTTCGCGAAGATGTTGGAGGTGTGCTTGCTGACCGCGCCCTCGCTGAAGTGCAGCCGTTGGGCGATGGCGGCGTTGGAGCGGCCCTCGGCCATCATCGCGAGGACGTCGCGTTCGCGCGGGGTGAGGAGGGCGAGGGGCTGGTCGTAGGCGTTGCGGGCGAGGAGGCGGGAGATGACCTGGGGGTCCATGACGGTGCCGCCGGCGGCGACGGTGTGGACGGCGTCGACGAACTGGTCGGCCTTGGAGACCCGGTCCTTGAGGAGGTAGCCGACGCCGCCGGTGCCGTCGGCGATCAGTTCCCGGGCGTAGAGCTGTTCGACGTGCTGGGAGAGGACGAGGACCGGCAGGCCGGGCCGTTCGCGGCGGGCGGCGAGCGCGACCTGGAGGCCCTCGTCGGTGTAGGTGGGGGGCAGGCGGACGTCGACCACCGCGATGTCGGGGCGGTGGTCGGCGATCGCGGCGGCCAGTTCGGGTCCGCTCTCCACCGCGGCGACGATCTCGTGCCCGTGGGCACCGAGCAGCAGGGAGAGGCCGTCCCTCAGCAGGACGAGGTCCTCGGCGAGGACAACACGCACGGTAGCTCCATGATCAGCCTGGTCGGACCCCCCGGGGGGCTGGTCAGCGTGAGCGTACCGTCGAACGGGGCGAGCCTGCGCCGGATGCCCTTCAGGCCGCTGCCGCCGTCCGGGTCGGCGCCGCCGCGGCCGTCGTCGGTGACCTCGGCGCGGAGCAGTCCGGCGGCGTGGGTGAGGTGCACGGCGGCGTGCCGGGCGTCGCCGTGCTTGACGGCGTTGGTGAGCGCCTCGCTGACCGCGAAGTAGACCGCCGACTCCACCGGCGCCTCGGCCCGTCCGGGCAGTTCGGTCCGCACCTCGACCTTCAGCGGGACGTCCAGGGCCAGCGCCCGCACGCCTTCGGCGAGTCCGCGTTCGGCGAGGACCGGCGGGTGGATGCCGCGCACCAGGTCGCGCAGTTCCTGGAGCGCCTGGGTGACGTTCTCCTGGGCGTCGGTCACCACCCGCTTGGCCTGCTCCGGATCACGGTCGATCAGTGCCGCCGCCGCGCCCAGGCGCAGGCTCACCGCGACCAGCCGGGCCTGCGCGCCGTCGTGCAGATCCCGTTCGATCCGGCGCAGTTCGGCGGCCTGGGCCTCGGTGGCGTCCAGCCGGATCTCGGTGAGCTGCTCGACCCGCCGGGCGAGCCGGGAGCGTTCGGTGGGCCCGAGCAGGGTGCCGGTCCACCGGCCGTGCAGGCGCAGCGCGGGGCGGGCGAGGGCGAGCCCGGCGACGATCGGTACGGGCCCGAGGAGGCCGAGGAGCAGTGCGGGCAGACCGCCGAACGGCAGGTCGTACGGCAGCGGCGCCTGGACGATCCCGTACAGGCCGGTGCCGACCAGCAGCACGGGTGCGGCCACGACGGCGCCGCCGACCAGCGGGTCGGCGATCAGCCACAGGGCGTCGCGCCAGGTCGCCGGGTCGGTCCAGAGCCAGCGGACGCGCAGGGCCAGGCCCGCGAGCCAGCGGTTCCTGTGGTAGTCGTGGCCGGTCCAGTACCAGCCGTGGAGCGTGCGTTCCAGGGCCGGGCGCGGCCGGTACGGCGGCGGCACGGGCACCCCTGACCAGTGGCCGGCCGCCCACCGGGCCGCCTCGGCGGCGGAGCGGACCATCCGGGTGGCGGCCGGGAAGAGCGGGAAGATCCCGAGGCAGCCCCAGAGCAGGAAGGACAGCAGGAAGACCGTCGTCAGCGCCGCCCCGACGGGTATCAGCAGTGTCAGGACGGCGAGCCACCCGAGTGCCCGGGCGGCGGCGCGCAGCTCGCGGGCCGCGGCGCCCGGCTCGCGGACGGCGTCGGCCCAGGCGCGGACGGCGTCGGCCCGTTCGCGGGCGTCGCCACCGGGCGGGCGTGCGTCGCCGCCCGGCTCGCGGGCGGCTGGGGTCTGCGGGCTGCTCACGAGTCCTCCGGTCGGGTTCGGTGCTGCGGGTCGTTCATGATCGCAGTCGTCCGCCCGGGCAGCCGCGCCCGCGTCCGGACCCGAGCTCGGCCCCGCATCCGGCTCCGCATCCGCCCCGGTGTCGAACGCTGCTGACCGCGGGTCAGCCGGTGGAACGACCCGCGCGGCACGGGCAGCTCGCCCCCGTCGCCGGCCACCACCGAGCCGAGCCGCTTGCGCAGCCCCGACAGCCGCAGTGCCGGGGCCCTCTGCCCCGCACCCACCGCTTCCCGCACCTCGTCCTCCCCGCGTCGTCACGGCCGCCCAGGGCATCGGGCGGCACGCGATCAACGCTAGGGACGGCGGGACGACGGCAGAATCCACCTGCACCCCCGCCGGGGGTGGGGCTGGACCCACCCCGCCCCGATGCCTCCACCGCGGGCGGGGGCGCGCCCGGGACGCGCGGAGGGTGGCACAGTGACGGGTTTCCCACCACACACTCCTTCCCCCCGGGCCACAATGGTGAGCCCCAGCACCACCAGGAGGACGTCGTGAGCGACCGGATCCCGCGCGACCGGCAGGGCCAGTGGCGCAGGCAGCGAGGCCTCGGCTCCCGCGGTCCCACCAGGGTGCCCGCCCACCCGCCGATGCCATTGCCGATGCCGTTGCCGTTGCCGTTGCCGTTGCCGTTGCCGGACGGGATCGCGGCTCCGGAGGAATCCGAGCAGCGGCCGTCGGGCAAGGGAACCGGCAGGCTCGGCGAGCCACCCCCGGACGGCCCGACCCCGACCCCGCCCGCCGACCCGCCGCGGTAGCCCGGGCCGCGCACCAGGTGTTACGCGGCCTCGACCTTGACCATCGCGTCGCCGGCCGCGGCGGCCGCGGCGAAGAAGTCCCTCAGCCTGCGGAGGTCGGCGGTCAGAGCGTCGGCCCACGCCTGGGACCACGGGGTGGCGAACCCGAGGGACACGACCTCGGCCGCCACCGCGGTGTCCACGGTCCTCACCAACCCGTCGACGCCCACCGCGTCCAGGAAGCCCGATGCCGTCCGGACCTCATCGGGCCGGAGCACCCACACCTTGATCTCGGTGAACTCGTCGTCACAGTCGGGATCCCCCTCGACGACCACCCGTTCCTCACCACCGAACACCGGCAGTCGGGCCGCCGGGGAGTCCGGGCCCGAGCTGCCGGACGCCTTCGTCAGCGCGACGTCCATCAGGTACCCGTTGCGCTCCACGCCCAGCACCGCACCGGCCTCGTCCAGCGGCCCGAAGTCGTCGTCGAACCAGCCGGGCACCAGGGCACGGAGCTCCCTCGGCGACAGTTCGTCCAGAACCGCTCCGTCCACCCGCCGCCAGAAGAAGTCCACGCTCATGCCCCGCCTTTTCCTGTTCTCTGCGCCAGGTTAGGCGGGCCCTCCGACAGCCGCCGTCGTGGACGACCGGGCGCCGCCCGGGAGCCCGGTCCTACGGGCGCCGGCCGCGGAAGCCGTGGCTCAGGCCCACGGCGGCCTGCCCCGCCCGTCCGCCCACAGGGCGAGCGCCCGCTGGTCGACGGCGCGGATGCCGACCTGGGTGCAGAACGCGGCGGCGGCCTTGGTGAACGAGCCGGTCGTCACCACGGCGGCCAGGTCGCAGTGGTGGACGTCGCGGTAGGTGCCGTTGACCTTCTGGACGTCCTGGGAGCCGACGGAGGTCCGCGGCCCGTACCGCTTGGCCTGGATGAGGATCCGCTGCCCGGCCGGGGTGGTGGCCAGGACGTCCGCCGCGAGGTCGCCGGCCCCGCCGACCACCTTCACCTTCGTGCAGCCGTCCCGGCGGCACAGGTCCGCCAGCGCGTGCTCGAAGGCCTTCGGGGTCATCGCCAGGAACGGCCCGATGTGCCGCAGTTGGGCGGTCCGCGCATCCAACTCCCGCCGCCGGGCCCGCACTCGCGAGCGCAGAACGGCGACACCCGCACCCGCGCCGGCCACCAGCAGCACGGCGACCAGCACGAGGTGCTGGGCAAGCCAGCGGACCACCAGCGAAGCCAGAACGACCGCGACCAGCGCGACCACCCCCAGCAGCGGCGCGTTCCGCTTCATCCACCGCACCCGGCGGGCGGTCATCGACCGACGTCGCCGGACAGGACTACGGGCCACGGCACTCCCCCTCACGCCACGGTATGCGGACGAGCGTAGAAGCAGCCGTGCCGGTACGCCCGCGATCCGGGCGAACTCCGGTGGCCGGACGGCCGAGTTGACCGAATCCCGGCAACCGACGGCCGAACCCCCGCCGCCCCGGCCTCCCGCGCGTGCGGGCAAGGGCGCTCTCCGACCTGCGGCGCAGTACAGCCTTTGCCATTTCTTGACTATGCTGCGGTGCCGAGGCTGCCGGGTCGGACGGTGCCATGAGGCGTGCCCATCATGCCCATCGCGCCCGTCGCGCCTGTCATGCGTCGTGCCCGTCGTGCCACGCGTCCGGTGGCGAGGGGCAGCCGCGGACCTCCGCTTCGGCCCGCCGCACTGGATGTCGCCGCGTCAACCCCCTGGAAGGCTCAACACCATGACCCGTCTCTCCTGGCTGTCGCGGGCTGCGGCGACCGTGCTGCTCGTCCTGGAGTCGGTGGCGGTGGTGCTGTACTTCGGCATCGCGGTGCCGCTGCTCTACAACGGCATCGGGTTCGAGGACGAGGTGGCGCCGAGGTCGAAGGTGGTGCCGCACCTGCTGGCGCTCGGGGGGTACACGATGGCCGGGATCAACGGGTTGGCGGTGCGCGAGCTCTGGCGTCTGCGGCCCGGTGACGGCAGGGTCCTCGTCGTGGCGATGGCCGGGGTGCAGGTGCTGCTGCTGGGGTATGCGGCGCTGTCGGGCAACTACCTGTTCGCGATCTTCGCGGCGCCGGTGCTGCTGTTGCTGGGGGCGATGGCCGTCTCCGAGTACCGGAGCGGTGCCCGCCGGGCCGCCACGGGGTGACGGGGCCGGCCCGGGGCTTCCGCCGGGCCGGCGGCACCGTCCGGACGGGCAGCGCAGCGAGCCGCGGCCGGCTCAGCCCGGGCCGCTCGGCCCCCGTCCGCGTGCTTCGGCGTACTCCTTGAAGCGTCTCAGGTCCCCCTTCACCCGGTGGTCGACCGCGGCCCTGGCCTCGCCGGCCTTCTCCCCCGGCCGCTCGGGCCGGAGGTCGACGGCGAGGGTGACCCGGGTGTGGCCCGGGTCGAGCCGCCGGAAGGTCACCTTCTCCTTCCGGTCCGTCTCGCCGTCCACGGACCGCCAGGCGATCAGTTCCTCGGGCTCCTGGTCGACGATCTCGGTGTCGTATTCGCGGGCGACGCCGTCGATGCTGGTGCGCCAGTGGATGTGGCGGTCGTCCAGCCGGGTCACCGAGTCGACGCCCTCCATGAAGCGCGGGAACTCCTCGAACTGCGTCCACTGGTTGTAGGCGGTGTGCAGGGGCACGGCCACGTCCACGGATTCCTTCACCGTGCTCATGAGGACCTCCTCGTAGGCTGCGGCCGGGGCCTTCCCGCCCGTCTGTGCACCTGCCCGTCCGGCACCGGCGCAACCATCCCGCGTCCCGCCACCGTCCCGGCGGTCGGGTCCGACCCGGACCGGCCCGGACCAACCGGCCCGGACCAACCGGACCGGCCCGACCGGCCCGCCTCAGGGCGCGGAGCGCGGCCCGTCGCCCTCGGCCAGGTGCCGGGTCACGGTGTCGAGGTCCGTGCCCAGCCGCTGGGCGGCGCCGACGAGCAGGCTCAGCGCGGTGTGCGGGGTCACGTCGAACCGTTCGGCGGTGATGCCGATGGCGAGGCCGGTGGCGTGCCGCCGGTCCAGCAGGTCGGCGACCGCCCTGGACAGGGCGAAGCGGTCGAGGGCGGCCGACGCCTGGAGGGCGAGCACCTCCACCAGGCCGAGGGCCGGGGTGCCCGGCTCGACCGGGGTGCGCAGGTAGGCGCTGAACACGGTGCAGCCGTGCGGGTGGGTGCGCAGGTGGGCGCCGGCCACGGCCCGTACGCCGCAGCGCCGGGCCCGGTCGGCGAACCGGTCCGACCGGCCGGGGTCCAGCCGGACCACGACCTGTCCTTCGCCCTGGCGGCGGAGCCGGGGCAGCGGGCCCGCTTCCGAGCCGCCCTGCGCGCGTTCGAGGGCGAGCAGGTAGGAGGGGGTCGCCGCGAAGGTCTCGACCGAGCCGTCGTCGTGCCAGGTGCTGACGGCGGCGCCCACGCAGTCCGGGACCGTGACCCGGGTCAGCTGCACCACGTCGTGCAGGCTCTGGAGGGGCCCGGACCGGACCCGTTCGTGGGCCGCGAGTTCGCCGAGTTCGGCCAGGAGCGCCGCGCGGGCCCGGTCGTTCGCCGGTGCCCCGGCCGCCGCCGTGGCGACGTCGGCCGGGCCTTGGCGTGCCAGCAGCAGGCGGGCCCTGGCGACCGCGCGGACCGCGTCGGCCTCCCCGGTGTAGATGCCGATCGTGTAGCAGACGTCGCGCAGCCGCTGCCCGGCCTCCGGCGAGCTCGACGGGGACAGGGCCTCGTACTCCGCGACCAGCCGGCCGAGCGCAGCGACATCCACCATGGGCATGAGCACCTCCGTGTGTTTACGGAAAGTATGCGCCGATCACGCAGCGAAACCGCGCTGTCGGTCGCCTCACCCCGGTGGTCGGCCCGCCGACGGCCGCTGACACCCGCCGGAGGCCGTCAGCGGACGTCGGGGGCCGTCAGCGGACGTCGGGGGCCGTCGAGGGTGTCCGGCCGTCGGCACAGGCGCGGAGCACCGTGAAGGCGGTCGCCAGTGTCAGGGCCCAGCAGCCCGCGAGGCCCCAGAGGAAGGGGGTCTTCGACGCCCCCAGTCCGGCGGCCAGGAGTCCCAGCGACAGCAGGGCGAGCCCGAGGACGGTCCGCGGCCGCAGGCCTCGCACCAGGTCCCAGGCCCGGCCGCGCAGGCCGAGCCGGACGGCGCGCAGCCACGGTTCCGGGGCGCGGTCGCGGCGCGGCGGCCTTCCGGTTCCGCGCGGTCGCGCCCGCTCGTGTCCGCCCATGGTGTCCGCCTCCTCGCCGCGCCGTCCCCCGTGGTCCCGCACCGGGTACCCCGGATGCGCGATCGCTAACGCCCCGGCCCCGGCCGCCCGGCGGCCCGGCGGCCCGGCGGCCCGACGACAGACCCGAGGCGGACCCGCAGCGGCCACCCGCCGTCTCAGCCGACGCCCTCGGCCGCTCCGCCGGCTCCGTCGGCCCAGCCGGGGGCGTCGCGGTCCTCCAGTTCCTCGCGCAGCCGGGCCAGGGTGGCGCTGAGCAGTCGGGAGACGTGCATCTGGGAGACGCCGATCCGCTCCGCGATCCGGGACTGGGTCCAGCCGTTCCAGAAGCGGAGTTCGAGGACGGTCTGCTCGCGTACGGGCAGCCGGGCCAGCAGGGGGCGCACCGCGATGCGGAAGTCGGCGAGTTCGATGCCGGGGTCGCAGCCGCCGAGGTGGTCGAGCAGGGCGCTGCCGCTCTCGTCGGTGTCCTGGTCGCGCAGGGCGTCCAGGGAGTTGGGGCGGTAGACGCGGCCCGCCATCAGTCCCTCGATGGCCTGTTCGACGGTGAGGTCCAGGTCCTCGGCGATCTCCTCGGGGCGGGGCAGTCGGCCGAGTTCCTGTTCGAGGCGGTCCGAGCCGCGGGCGACGCAGAGGTAGAGCTCCTGCGTGCCGCGCGGGACCCGTACCGGCCAGGAGGTGTCGCGGAAGAACCGTTTGATCTCGCCGGTGATGGTGGGGATCGCGTAGGTGAGGAATTCGACGCCGCGCTGCGGGTCGTAGCCGTCGACGGCCTTGATCAGGCCGATCGTGCCGACCTGGAGGATGTCGTCCATGTCCTCGGCGCGGTGGCGGAAGCGGGCCGCGATGAAGCGCACCAGCGGCATGTTGAGCTCGATGATCGTGCCGCGCACGTAGCTGTAGGCGTGGGTCTCGCGGGCCAGCCCGGCCAGCCGTCCGAACAGGGCGTCGCTCAGTTCGCGGGCCTCGGACTTGCCCATCCGGCGCAGTTCGGCCGCCGTCGGTCTTCGCGGCAGGTCGGGGGGCAGGCCCTCGGGCGGGGCCTCCCGGTCGGTCGTTTCCAGGTGGATGGACACGTGATCACTCCTGGGCATCGGGGTGAACGCCCGGCGACGCGTGCGGATCCGCACCTCGTGCGTCGCGGACCTCTTCCCCAGGACCCGTGCCCGGTCTCTTCGAGCGCGGTCCCGGCGGCACCGTCCACGGTGCCGAGCGGCCGGAACGGTCACGGCCGCTGCATCAGTCTTCCTACCCCGGGGAGACGTTTCCGAACTCACGTTCCGGGTGTTCTCCCGCCCGTCTTCCGGGCGGTCACGCAACGGCACGACCCGCGCGGGCGGTCGGGCACGCCTCCCGACCGGTGTCCGCGCTGGTGGTCGGGCGTGCCGCCTCCCGACCGCCGTCCGCCCGGCCGGGAGGCGGCACGCTCAGTGGTCGAGCGGGCGGGGCCGTCCCGGCCAGGCGGGCCGGCCCGGCTCCCGGGGCAGCCGCGGCTGGACGTAGTCGACCAGCTGCATCATGCCGAGGTCCTCGTGCTGGAGCTGGTGGCAGTGCAGGACGGTGCGGCCGGTGAAGTCCTCGTACTTGACCAGGAGGGTGACGGTGTCGCCCGGCTTGCCGCCGAGCAGGTCGACGGTGTCCTGCCAGACCGGCGGGTCGAGCCGTCGGCCGTTGCGGTGGGTGACGAGGACGTGGTTGGTGTGCAGGTGGAAGGGGTGGTGGAAGGCCGGCATGGAGTCGTCGGTGTGCAGGGTCCAGCGTTCGACGGTGCCGAGTTCCAGGGTGTGGTTGACGAACTCGGGGTCGAACAGGCCGTAGGCGGGGTCGCGGGTGAGGTCGCCGCCGGGGTCGGCCGCGGGGGTGGGGTGGCTGCCGAGGACGCGGTAGGCGTTGGGGAACGGCGGGTCGAAGACCTTCGCGTCGACGTGGAAGACCACCTCGCGGTCGCCGCCCGGGTCGGCGAGGTCCTTCTCGTCGAGGAAGGGTTTGCCCTGCGGCAGCGTGGTCGGCAGTTCCATCGGCGGCCGGACGGCCTCCCCCGCCACCTCGATCGTCATCAGCGGCACGGGCACGCCCTTGGCCCGCAGTTCGTACGTCCCGGCCTCGCCGCCCCGGACCAGCACGTCGGCGCGGTTGCCCACGGCCAGGGACACCGTCTCGGCGGCGACCGGCGCGGGGAAGGTCACGCCGTCCATCGAGATCTGATGCATCGTCAGTTTCCGCTCCCCGGAGGTGACCTGGAGCGAGAGGGTGGTGAAGGCGGTCGCCGCGACCAGGCGCCAGCGCTGGACCTCGCCGGGGCGCAGCGCGAGGGTGGGGTTGACCGCGCCGTTCACGGTGAAGGTGGGCGGGACGGCGGCCAGGGCGTCGCCGGAGGTGAACTCGGGGACCTTTCCGTCCTTGAGCCGGAGTTCGTTGACGCAGACGACCAGGTCGGCGGCGGCCTTGATCTGCGGCACCTCGTCGACGTCGCCCTCGACGATGATGACCCCGGCCATCCCGCCGGCGATCTGTTCGGCGGTGGCGCCGTGCGCGTGGGGGTGGTACCAGTAGGTCCCCGCCGGGTGGCCGGGCGGGATCTCGACGGTGGTCAGGTACCGCGGCTCGGGGGCGCCGGCCGCGGCCTCGTCGGCGCTGCGCGGCGGGAATTCGCGCAGGACGTTGTCGGCGTTCCCGGAGGGCGAGACGTGCAGGCCGTGGGTGTGCAGGTTGAAGCTGTTCGCGCGGTGCGGCCGGTTGTGCCCGCCGTGGTGCTGCGGATTCGGCGGGTTCGGCGGGTTCGGCGGCAGGCCGTTGACCTGGGTCAGCCAGAGCGTGTCCCCGGCGCGCACCCGCAGGGTGGGCCCCGGGATGGTGCCGTTGTAGGTGCGCGTGGTGACCGTCCCGTAGCCCGGGACGGCGGTGTCCGTGAACCGGACGTCGAGCGCCTGGTCGAGCACCGCCCTCGACCCGTCGGAGGCGGACCGGGAGCTGCGGACGGCCGGCTGCGGGAAGGGGGTCGCGGCCGTCGCGGCCGTCGCGGGCCCGACGAGGATCCCGTCGGAGCCCGCCACGAGGACGGCGACTGCGGGAACGGCCTTGAGTACCGATCGTCGACTGATTCCGACAATTTCTCTCATAGCCGGGCAATCTAGGTCGACTTCCGCGGGCCCCCGGTCAGGCACACCGCGTGCCTGCCCGGGGTTGGGCCTTCCGTACCACGCTACGAACGCTCCGGATGGGTCAGGTTGGCCCCGTCGCGGGGGTCGAAGACGTGGATGCGCGACGTGTCCACCCACAGCTCCAGCGGGCCGCCCTCGGCGGCGCGGGTGGCCGGGTTCAGCCGGGCCACCACGCGGTGCTCCTGCATGCCGGTGTCGGCCCGGCCCGAGTCGGCGGCGAGTTCGGCCAGTTCGGCAAGTCCACCGAGGCCGGCGAGGCCCTCGGTCGCCGCCGGTCCGCCCGCCTCCGCGAAGTGGACGTAGACGTCCGAGCCGACCGACTCCCGGACCTCGACGGTCACGGTGACGGTGACCCCTCCGGTGTGCCCCTCGGCCAGGGCGGCGTCCTCGAAGTCCTCGGGGCGGATGCCGACGATCAGTTCGCGCGGCGCGTCCGCGCGCTCCAGGGCGCGCCGGGTGCGGTCGTCCAGCGGCAGGTCGCCCAGCGAGGTGCGCAGGACGCCCCGCTCCAGCGCGGCGCCGAGGAAGTTCATCCCGGGCGAGCCGATGAACCCGGCGACGAAGAGGTTCACCGGCTCGTCGTACAGCTGCTGCGGCGAGCCGACCTGCTGGACGACCCCGGAACGCATCACCACCACCCGGTCGCCGAGCGTCATCGCCTCGACCTGGTCGTGGGTGACGTAGACGGTGGTGGTGCCCAGCCGGCGCTGGAGGGCGGCGATCTGGGTGCGCATCTGCACCCGGAGCTTGGCGTCCAGGTTGGACAGCGGCTCGTCCATCAGGAAGACCTTGGGGTCGCGGACGATCGCCCGGCCCATCGCGACCCGCTGGCGCTGCCCGCCGGAGAGGTTGGCGGGCTTGCGGTCGAGGTGCCGGGTGAGGTCCAGGATGCGGGCGGCCTCCTCGACCTTGGCGGCGATGGTCGGCTTGTCGACCTTGGCCAGGCGCAGCGCGAAGCCCATGTTGTCGCGCACGCTCATGTGCGGGTAGAGGGCGTAGCTCTGGAAGACCATCGCGATGTCCCGGTCCTTGGGCGCGCGGTCGTTGACCACCTCCCCGGCGATCCTCAGGGTGCCCTCGGTGATGTCCTCCAGCCCGGCGATCATGTTGAGCGTGGTGGACTTGCCGCAGCCGGAGGGGCCGACCAGGATCACGAACTCGCCGTCGGCGATGGTGAGGTCGACGTCGCGGACGGCGAGGGCGCCGTCCGGGTAGCGCTTGGTGATGCCGTCGAGGACGATCTCGGCCACGATCCGCCTTCCTGGTCCGCCGGGTGGGGCGGGCTCAACCTCGGGAACTCGACAAAGGGACTCGATGCGGGAACTGGATGCGGAAGCTCGATGGGGGTCTCAGCCCTTGACCGCGCCGGCGGTGAGCCCGGCGACGATGCGGCGCTGGAACAGCAGCACGAAGACCACGATCGGGATCGTGATGATCACGGCGGCGGCCGCGATCGAGCCGGTCGGCTGCTCGAACTGGGAGCTCCCGGTGAAGAAGGCGATCGCCGCCGGAACCGTCCGGGCCGAGGTGGTGGAGGTCAGCGAGATCGCGAACAGGAAGTCGTTCCAGCAGAAGATGAAGACCAGGATGCCGGTGGTGAACACGCCGGGTGCCGCCAGCGGCGCGATGACCAGCCGGAACGCCTGCCACGGCGTGGCGCCGTCCACCTTGGCCGCCTTCTCCAGGTCCCAGGGGATCTCCCGGAAGAACGCCGAGAGCGTGTAGATCGCCAGCGGCAGCGAGAAGGTCATGTACGGGATGATCAGCCCGGCCCAGGTGTCGAACAGCCCGAGTGCCCGCTCGATGTCGAACAGCGGCGACACCAGCGAGATCGGCGGGAACATCGCGATCAGCAGCGACACCCCGATGAGCAGCCGCTTGCCGGGGAAGCGCAGCCGGGCCACCGCGTACGCGGCCATGGTGCCGAGCACGACGGCGATGGTGGTGGCGATCACCGCGATGCCGATCGAGTTGATCAGGGCGCGGGTGAACTCGGAGGTCTGGAAGATGCCGCGGTAGTTGGCCAGGGTCCACTGGCGGGGCACGAAGGCGCCGTCGGAGAGGGTGCTCGGCTCCTTGAAGGAGAGCGCCACGATCCACCACACCGGGAAGAGCGCGTAGAGCACGACCACCAGGTTGGCGATGCCCCAGCCGGTCAGGGTCCGGGTGTGCCGGCCGCTCATCGGTGCTCCGGTTCCGCGCCGGGCGCGGCCGCGCCGAACAGCTTGACGAAGACCAGCGCGATGAGGGCCACGCAGACGAAGATCAGCACCGAGATCGCCGAGCCGATGCCCAGGTTGAGCGCGGTGAAGAGGTTGTCGTAACCGAGGATCGACACCGAGCCGGTGCCGTTGGAACCGCCGGTCAGCACGTAGATGTTGTCGAAGATCCGGAAGGCGTCCAGGGTGCGGAAGAGCAGGGCGACCAGGATCGCCGGCTTCATCAGCGGCAGGATCACCAGTCGCAGCCGCTGCCCGAAGCTCGCGCCGTCGACCATCGCCGCCCGGACCGTCTCGTCCGGGACGAGGGCCAGGCCGGCGAGCAGCAGCAGCGCCATGAACGGGGTGGTCTTCCACACCTCCGCGAGGATGATCAGACCGACGGCCGGCCACTGCTCCGTCAGCGGGGCGCTGCCCTCCGGCAGCAGGGCGGCCAGGTAGCCGGTGCCCGGGGTCCAGGCGTACTGCCAGGAGTAGGCCGCCACCACGGTGACGATCCCGTACGGCACCAGCACCGCGGTGCGCACCGTGCCGCGCCCGAAGAGCGTCCGGTGCATCACCAGCGCGAGCGCCAGGCCGAGCACCAGCTCGACCGCCACCGACACCACGGTGATCAGCACCGTGACGCCGAGCGCCTGCCACCAGAACGGCGAGGTCAGCACCGCGCCGTAGTTGGCGAGCCCGATCCAGTGCGCCTGCTCGGGGAAGCGCAGGTCGTAGCGCTGCAGGGACAGGTAGACGGCGTAGCCGATCGGGTAGGCGGTGACGCCGAGCATCACGATCACCGCGGGGGCGCACAGCAGCAGGCCCAGCCGGCGTTCCTGGCGGGCCCCGCGCGAGGGCCCGGCCGGTTGCGGTGCGGCCGCGGCGGCGGTCTCGGTGGACGGTGTCACGGGATCAGCCCCTTCGAGCCGAGGGCGTCCTGGATCTGCCCGCGGAGGTCGGCCACGTCCTTCTCCGGGTGGATGCCGGCGGGCGGGGAGAGGGTGTGCGAGATGGCGATGGAGACGTTCTGGTAGGCCGGGGTCTGCGGGCGCACGCTGGCGGAGTCGAGGGCGGCCAGCACGTCGGCGGCGAACGGGTAGCTGGCGGTGAGCTCGGCCGTCTCGTACAGGCTGCGCAGCGAGGGCGGCAGGCCGCCCTTCAGCGCGTTGGTGAGCTGGTTGTCCCGGTCGCGCAGGCAGAGGGTGGCCTCGGCGGCGAGGTCGGGGTGCCGGCTGTACGCGCCCACCGCGAGGTCGATCCCGCCGATGGTCACGCTGGCGGGGCGGTCGGCGCTCACCGCGGGGTACGGGGCCCAGCGGAAGTGCGGGAACAGCTCCGGCCGGTTGGCCTTCATCGAGGGGTAGACGAAGGGGTAGTTGAGTTCGAAGGCGGCCGTCCCGGACTCCATCGCGAGCCGGTTCTGGTCCTCCATCTGGTTCGGCAGCGAGGGGTCGGCGGCCACCGACGTCGCCAGGTCGTGCATCACCCCGGCGGCCGTGACGGCGGGCGCCCCGAGCGAGGGCGCCTGCGCGTCGGGGGTGAGGATCGTGCCGCCCGCGCTGGTGACCAGCGTGTTGAACCAGACCGTCAGCCCCTCGTACTGGGCGCCCTGGATCTCCACGAAGTGCGGCTTGCCCTCGGCGGCCAGCTGCTGCGCCCGGGAGAGCATCTCCGCCCAGGTCCCGGGCGGGGTCGGCACCAGGTCGTCGCGGTACCAGAGCAGCTGGGTGTTGGAGTTGTACGGCACGGCGTACAGCCGGTCCCGCCAGGTCGCGGTCCGCACGGCCGCGTCGAGGGTGTCGGCGGTGGCCCGCGCGCGCATCTCCCCGGTCCACTCGCGGATCCAGCCGGCCTCGGCGAACTCGGCGGGCCAGGTGACGTCCAGGCCCAGGACGTCCACCTCGGTGTCGTGCGCCGCCATCCGGCGCACCAGCTGCTGGCGCTGGCCGTCGGCGCCGCGGGGCAGCTTGTTGTAGCGGATCGTGTAGCGGCCGCCGGACTGCTGCCCGCAGCGGTCGGCGGCCTGCTGGAGGGCGCCCGAGTCGTCCGGGAAGTTGTACCAGTTCAGGGTGACCGGGCCGCCGCTCCCGCCACCCCCGCAGCCCACCAGGGCGGAGGCGAGCACGGCCAGTCCGGCGGCGGCGCTCGCCCACCGCGAGCGGAACGTGGGGACCCTCGGCATCGTTCTCCCGCGCTGGGACGGACCGGTCCGGCCGACCCTAGCCGGGCTCCCCCGGCCCGCCCCGGCCTGCCGGGCCGCCGGGCCGGGCGACCAGCCGGACGGCGGAACCGGGCCCCGGGCTCCCGGGAGGCGCCGGTCCGGGTCGGCACGGATACTGGCCGCACCGAAACCTCCGGAGGCTGGGACCGCACCGGAACCGAGGAGCACGCCGTGACCGGACCCGTCGTCGTCGGATTCGACGGCTCACCCGAGAGCCTGGCCGCCGCCGCCTGGGCCGCCCGCGAGGCGCAGCGCCGCGGCCTGCGCCTGGACGTCCTCCAGGCCTGGCCCCGGCCGAAGCAGATCGCCCCCGGGAGCAGACCCGGCGACCACCCCGCGCTGGCACAACTCGCCGAACGGGAGAGCGAGTTGCGCTCCCTCGCGCCGACGGTGGAGGTCGCCGCCTCCTCGGTGGCCGCCGATCCCGTCGAGGCGCTGGAGGCGGCCGCGCACGGGGCCGCCCTGCTGGTGCTCGGCTCGCGCGGGCTGGGCACCCTGCGCGGCTTCCTGGTCGGCTCGGTGAGCCAGGAGGTGCTGCGCCGGGCGGACTGCCCGGTGGTGCTGGTCCGGGCCGGCGGGGACGAACCGGACGGACCGGTGACGGTCGGCCTGGACCTGGCGCACCCGGCGGACGAGGTGCTGGCCTTCGCCTTCGAGGCCGCCGCCCTGCGCTCGGCGCCGCTGCGCGTCCTCCACGTCTGGTCCCCGCCGGCCGGCAGCGAGTACATGTCCTACGGGGCGATCGGCGGCCTGGAGGGCGAGGTCTCCGCCGTCGAGCGCAGCGGGCTCGACGGGGCCCTGGACCCCTGGCGGGCCCGGCACCCCGAGGTGACGGTGACCACCGACCTGATCCGCGGCAAGCCCGCCGTCGACCTGGTGGACGCCGCCGCGACGGCCCGGCTGCTGGTCGTCGGCCGCCGCGTCCGGCGGATGCCGCTGCGCCACCACCACCTCGGCCCGGTGGCGCACGCCGCGATCCACCACGTGCACTGCCCGGTCGCGGTCGTCCCGTACGGCTGACCGGGAGCCGGCCCGGGCGCGCTACAGTCCGGTGCCATGAGTGAGTCCGTACGCCCGCCCTTCGGGAACTTCGCCTCCGCCGCGGCCGCGCTGGAGGCCGGCGCGGAGCTCGCCGCGCCCGTCGCCGACGCGCTGAAGAACTGGGACGACCAGGAGGCCGCCGCCTCGGTGCTCTACGTGGACAGCGATCCGCTGAAGGCGGACACCGCCGTGTTCTGCGCGGCCTACGACACCCCACCGGAGCTCTCGGCGAACTGTGTGGTGGTGGCCGCCAAGCGCGCCGGGGAGGTGACCCTGGCCGCGTGCCTGGCCCTGGCCACCACCCGGGTGGACGTGAACAGGGCGGTGCGCACCCACCTGGGGGCGCGCAAGGCGTCCTTCGCGCCGATGGACACCGCGGTCGAGCTGACCGGCATGGAGTACGGCGGGATCACCCCCGTCGGCCTGCCCGGCGACTGGCCGCTGCTGATCGACGAGGCGGTGGCCGCGGCCCCGTACGTGCTGGTCGGCAGCGGGCGGCGGCGGGGCAAGCTCATCCTGCCCGGGTGGGCGCTGGCGAAGCTGCCGGGCGCCCGGGTGCTGCCGGGTCTGGCCGGCTGACCGGCCCGGCAGCGCCCGGGCCCGGGGCCGGCGGGGCCGGAACCGGCGGGCCCGGGGTCAGCGGGTCCGGGGGGCGAGACCGACCGGGCAGACCACCGGGGTGCCGTGCACCGGGTCGGTGAGGATCACGCTCTCCACCCCGTACAGCTCGCGCACCAGCTCCGGGGTGACGATGTCGCGCGGCGCGCCCTGGGCGGCCACCTCGC
Source organism: Kitasatospora sp. NPDC127116 (assembly GCF_042677365.1). NCBI lineage: Bacteria > Bacillati > Actinomycetota > Actinomycetes > Kitasatosporales > Streptomycetaceae > Kitasatospora > Kitasatospora sp. NPDC127116. The sequence continues at coordinate 6,491 of NZ_JBHXTL010000019.1, read as the reverse complement.
CGTCGCGCATGGCCACCATGTGGTCGGCGTAGCGGCAGGCGGTGCTGAGGTCGTGCAGGACGAGGACGACGGTGCGGCCGCGCCCGGTCGTCAGGCCGCGCACCATCTCCAGCACCTCCAGGGCGTGGCCCATGTCCAGCGCCGAGGTGGGTTCGTCGAGCATCAGGATGTCGGTGTCCTGGGCGACGGCCATGGCGATCCAGGCGCGCTGGCGCTGGCCGCCGGAGAGGGTGTCCAGCGGGCGGTCGGCCAGCTCGTGCAGGTCGGCGGCGGTGAGCGCGTGCTCGACCGCCTCGGCGTCGGCGGCGGACCACTGCCGCAGCAGGCCCTGGTGCGGCTGGCGGCCGTAGCGGACCAGGTCACGGACGGTCAGCCCGTCCGGGGCGGTGGCGGACTGCGGCAGCAGGCCGATGATCCGGGCGATCGCGCGGGTGGACAGCGAGGTCAGCGGCTTGCCGTCGAGCAGCACGGCGCCGGAGCGCGGGGCGATGGTCCGGGCGAGGCCGCCGAGCAGGGTGGACTTGCCGCAGCCGTTCGGGCCGACGATGACGGTGACCTGCTGCCGCGGCAGTTCGAGGTCGAGCTCGCGGACCACGACGGTGCGGTCGTGGCCGAGGCTGAGCGCGCTGGTCGCCAGCCGGGGCGCTCCGGCAGCAATCCCATCGGTCGCGGCGGGCACGGCGGTCGCGGTACGGGCGGTCATGCGGTCCTCCGGGGACGGGTGGTGAGCAGCAGCCAGAGCAGGTACGGGCCGCCCACGACGGCGGTGACCAGGCCGGCCGGGACCTCGATCGGCGACAGGGCGGTGCGGCCGAGCAGGTCGGCGAGCAGGGTGAAGGCGGCTCCGGCGGCGGCCGAGGTGAGCACCGGGACGCAGCGCGGTCCGGCGATCCGGCGGGCGGCCTCGGGCGCGGCGAGCGCGATCATGCCGAGCGGTCCGGCGACGGCCACCGCCAGGCCCGCGCAGACCACGGCGACCACCAGGACGCCGACCCGCAGGCCGCGCACCCGGACGCCCAGCCCGGTGGCGACGGCGTCGGAGAAGCGCAGCAGCGACAGCCGGCGGCCGAGCAGCACCGCGGCGGGCAGGCAGACCAGCAGGCCGAGTTGGAGGAGGCCGACGGCGTCGGCGTCCCGGCTGTTGAGGGTGCCGACCGTCCAGGCGTACGCGGAGTTGGCGGCGTCGATGGCGGCGCGGGAGAGCATCAGGTTGGTCACCGCGCCGAAGACCGCGCCGATGCCGAGGCCGACGACCAGGAAGCGGTAGCCGTTGCGGCCGGCCCCGCCACCGAGGGCGAAGGCGAGCGAGGCGGCGGTGGCGGCGCCCACCAGGGCGGCGGCGGAGGGCAGCAGCTGGGTGGCGACGCCGGTGACGGAGGCGACGGCGAAGGCGGTGGCGCCCTCGTTGAAGCCGACGGTGTCCGGGGTGGCCAGCCGGTTCTGGGCGAGGGTCTGCATCAGGCAGCCCGCGACGCCGAGGGCGGCACCGACGGCCAGTGCGGCCTCGGCGCGGGGCAGCCGCAGCTTCTCCACCAGCAGCACGTCGCGTGCGGTGCCGTCACCGAAGGCGGCGCGCAGGGCGGTCACCGGGTCGAGGTTCGTCTCACCGACGGCCAGGCAGACGGCGGTCACCGCGACCACGACGAGCAACAGGGCGGCGCCGCCGAGCAGCGGCCGGACCGGGACGAGCACCGAGCGGCCGCCGAGGGCGAGCAGCCGGGTGCCGGGCGGGGTCGGCAGCCGGGTCGCGGCCGGGGGCGTGCCGGGGCTCGCGGCGTTCTTCGCGGCGGCGGCTTTCGCGGTCTTCACGGTGGGGGTCACAGCGCGGGCATTCTGTGCGAGCGGACGACGGCGACCAGGACGGGGGCGCCGCACAGGGCGGTCATCACGCCGAGCGGCATCTCGTACGGGCGGGCCACCAGCCGGGAGGCCACGTCGGCGAGCAGCACGACGGCGGGCCCCAGCAGGGCGGAGACCACGAGCAGTCGGCGCAGGTCCGGGCCGACCAGGGCCCGGGCGGCGAAGGGCACCACCAGGCCGACGAAGGAGACCGGTCCGGCGATCGCGGTGGCGGCGCCGACCAGCAGGGCGACGGCGGTCACCGCGAGGGCGCGGGCCCGGCGGGGCTTGTGGCCGAGGCCGGTGGCGACGTCGTCGCCGAGGCTGAGCGCGGTCAGCGCCGGGCCGGAGAGCAGGGCCAGGACCAGACCGAGCAGCAGCACCGGCAGCACGGCCAGCAGTTGGTCGGTGCCGCGGCCGGCGACCGAGCCGATGGTCCAGAACCGGATCTCGTCGGCGGCCCGGGCGTCGGACAGCAGCAGGACGGAGGAGCCGGCGTTCATCAGTCCGCTCAGCGCCGCGCCGGCGAGCACCAGGCGGACGGGGTCGTCGCCGGCGCCGCGCAGCCGGGCCGCGCCGAGCGCCAGCAGGCAGCCGGCGGCGGCGCCCAGCACGGCGACGTACGGGCCGACGCTCGCGGCGCTGGCGCCGAGCACGATCGCGATCACCACGGCGAAGGAGGCGCCGGTGCTGACGCCGAGCAGGCCGGGCTCGGCCAGCGGGTTGCGGGCGGCGGCCTGCAGCACGGTGCCGGCCACGCCGAGCGCGAGCCCGACCGCGAGGGCCACGGCGGTCCGCGGGACGCGCAGGTGGAAGACGGTGAACCGGGAGTCGGAGTCGCCGTCACCGAGCAGGGTGGCGAACGCCCGTGACGGCCCCACGTCTCCCGCGCCGAGCAGCAGGCTCGCCAGCACGGCGAGCAGCAGTATCGCACCGGCGGGCAGCAGTCCGCGCAGCAGGAGTGATCGGAATGTCACACCGGGCCTCCCCGTCAGGGCCTTACGTATGGTTAGGCTAACCTCAGAAAAACGGTTCGTCCGTAAACTACCATTCCTCGGAGAACACCCATGCTTGGCACCCGCTTTACCAAGACCCTGCTCGGAACGGCCGTCGTCGGCGCCCTCGCCCTGGGCCTGACCGCGTGCGGCTCCTCGGGTTCCGGCAGCTCCGCGGGTGGCTCCGACTCCTCCTCCAGCGCCGCGAAGGGCGGCAAGCGCAGCATCGACACCGCCTTCGGCGCCGTGGAGGTCCCGGCCGAGGCCAAGAAGGTCGTCGCCCTCAACGACACCTCACTGGACACCGCCCTCGCACTCGGCGTCACCCCGGTGGGCACCAGCGCCAGCCGCGGCGGCACCACCGCCCCCGCCTACCTGAAGGCCGACGCCGTCCCGCTGGTCGCCACGGTCAAGGAGCCCAACATCGAGGCCATCCTCAAGGCCGGCCCCGACCTCATCCTGGCCTCCTCGGGCATCGAGAAGTCCCAGTACGAGAAGCTCTCCGCAGTGGCCCCGACCATCGTCCCCAAGGCCGGCGACTGGCGCTCGGTGCTCGCCGTGTACGGCGACGCCCTCGGCCGCAAGGACGACCTGACCGCCAAGCTGGACGCGCTGGACAAGCGCGCCGCCAAGGCCGGCGAGGGCAAGGCCGGCAGCGCCGTCGTGATGCGCTGGATGCCCAACGGGCCGATCGTGATGAACACCACCAACATGCCCGGCGACCTGCTGAAGAAGGCCGGCGCCGGCACCATGCCGATCGCCGACGGCCTGGGCGCCCAGCCCCACTCGGACCCGCTGTCCCTGGAGAACCTCAACAAGGCCGACGCCGACCGGGTGTTCGTCGCCACCCTGAACGCCGAGGGCGAGAAGGCCCTGGAGACCGCCCGCAAGCAGGAGGCGTTCACCCGCCTCAAGGCCGCCGGCACCAACCAGCTCATGGGCGTCGACGGCCAGGTGTGGAGCAGCAGCTCCGGCCCGATCGCGGCGGAGAAGGTCGTCGAGGACATCGAGAAGGCCTTCGGCGCGAAGTAGTCGCCGCGGCCGGGGAATTACCCCCCCGAGCATTCCGAAGGGCCGTCGTCGCAGCGCATGCGGCGACGGCCCTTCCGGCGGTTCCTGCCGGCGGCGCGCGCGAGCGGCAACGCGTTGTGAACGGCGGACCCCCGGGCAGTCGCCCGGGGGTCCGCCGTCATGCCTCCAGGACCAGCCGCAGGAGTTCGCGCAGCGCCCCGCGCTGCTCGGCGTCGAGCCGGGCCAGCGGGTCGCCGGCGAAGGGCATGCGGGCGCGCAGATCGGCGGCGACCTCGCGGCCGGCGGCGGTGGCGGCGACGTGCTTGACGCGACGGTCGGCGGGGTCGACGCTGCGCTCGACCAGGCCGCGGGACTCCAGGCGGTCGACGATCACCGTCACATTGGACGGCTCCGCGTGCAGCCGCTCGGCGATCCGGCGCGTCGGGACCGGGGCCTCGGCGGCGAGCAGCGCCTTGGCCTGCAGCGCGGTCAGGTCGTGGGCCGCCGCGGCCGCCTCGGACTCCCGGCCGTAGCGGCGGTTGACGGCCGCGAAGAGTCCGACGATCTCCTGGGTGAGGTCATCCGGTGGGTGGGACATGACCACCAGACTATCCAGGTGCTTGACAAAGTGAAATGTCAGCCCACATAGTTATGGATCATATTGGTTATGATCCATAAGCACTGGGAGTCCAGCGAGATGAGCGACCGGACCGTCCTGATCACCGGCACCTCCTCCGGCATCGGCCTGGCCACCGCCGTCGCCGCCGCCCGCGCCGGCTGGCACGTCATCGCCACCATGCGCAACACCGCCAAGGCCGGCCCGCTGCTGGCGGCCGCCGAGGAGGCCGGGGTCACCGTCGACCTCCGGACGCTCGACGTCACCGACCCCGCGTCGGTCGAGGCCTGCCTGGCCGGCGTCGACCGGCTGGACGCGCTGGTCAACAACGCCGGCGCGGGCCACATCGGCACCCTGGAGCAGGAGAGCCTCGACGACGTCCGCGCCGTCATGGAGGTCAACTTCTTCGGGGTGCTGCACGTCACGAAGGCCGCCCTGCCCCTGCTGCGGGCGAGCAAGGGCCGCGTGCTGACCGTGACCAGCGTCGGCGGCGTGGTCGGCCAGCCCTTCAACGAGGCCTACTGCGCCGCCAAGTTCGCGGTCGAGGGCTACATGGAGTCCCTCGCCCCGGTCGCGGCCACCGCCGGCGTCTCCGTCAGCGTCGTCGAGCCGGGCGCGGTGGCCAGCGAGTTCGTCAGCAACGTGGGCCTGACGGACGACGCGGCCGAACAGGCCGGGCCGTACGCCCCCGCACTGGCCGCCTACCTGGACCGCACCCGCGGCGCCTTCGCCAACGCCCAGGCGGCCGAGGACGTGGCCGCCGGGATCCTCGACCTGCTCGCCGCCGAGCGTCCCGCCTTCCGGATGCTCACCTCCGACGCCGCCCGGGCCTTCGCCGGGGTCAAGCTCAAGGACCTCGACGGCTCGGCCGTCCAGGGCCTCACCTCCGGCTGGGTCGCATAGGGCCCGGCCCGTCGATCACCGGGGCAGGAGGCCCGCGACCGGCACGGTGGCCGGCCGGGTTCCGCGGACGTCCGCGACGCGGCAGCCGGGCACCGCCAGCGGATGCGGCTCCGGCTCCCCGCGGGCCCGGCGCTCGCGGTCGAGCTCGGCACCGGCCCGCACCGCCCGGTACACCGCCCGGGCCAGCCGCGCCCCCCACAGCGAACGCGGGCCGCCGAAGGGGTCGGCGGGGGCGTCGGGGGACGCGGCGCGCACGGCCACGCAGACCGCGTCGGACGGGGTGCCCGAGCAGTCGTAGCCGGCGTCCAGCAGGGCCTGGACCTTGGCCTCGGTCGCGGTGGCCAGCAGGTTGACCAGTCCGGCGTCCGCGACCGCGGCCGGCACCACGGCCAGGATGTTGATCGTGCCGGGCCGGTACTCGGCCGGCGCCGCGGCGGGGTCGGCCGCCCAGAGCGCGACACCGATCCCGGTGGTCACCAGCGCGGTGACACCGCCGTCCTCGGCCCGGGTGCAGTCGTCCACCGGGGCCGCCGTCATCAGCCCGACGCCCGGGCCCGTCAGCCCTTCCGCGGCGGCCAGTTCGGCCAGGTGCTCGGCCGGGTCCATTCGCGCATAGCCGGGCCGCACCTGGGCGTTGAGCACCCACCCGCGGCCCCCGAGCCCGCCGCCGAGCACCGCGCTGCTCACCATCCGCCAGCCGGGACCGGCCCGCCACACCAGCAGGTGGCGGCAGGCGCCGTCCTCGGTCCGTACCGTCCGCCCCACCCGTACCGCACCGTCGTCCACGCCCACTCCCCCTCCACCGGGTACGGCACCCCGGCCCGCCGGACGCGGTCCGTCCGCTCGCAGGTCCGACAGCCGGGGCCGGTCGGGGTGGCCGTTCGCTCGGCTGCGGCGCCGACCGGTCCGGGCGGCGGTTGCGAAGGTATCACCACGCCGGTTCGCGGGATTCGCAGGTTCACGGGGTGCGGATGGATCGATTCCCCAGCGAGCCGGATCACCGACCGGGACCGGGGTGGGCGGGGGCCGCCGGGCCCCCCCCCCCCCCCCGCCCCCGCCCCGCCCCGGCCACCCCCCCCCCGCGGGGGGGGCCCCCCCCCCCAAACCACCCAGGCCCGGGGGGCGGG